>JBBRBZ010000004.1:0-63134 GCA_038205305.1 Gemmatimonadales bacterium | reverse complement strand
GCACCCTGCCCCTTGAGTACGACTTCAACAAAGGCGATCGCGTCAGGGGATCCGATTCGGATCAGGGCGGGACCGGCCTCCGCCACGGCGCTGGCGATGAGCGCGTCGGATGACTTGAGGCGATTGATGAGGGGGGCCACGGTGCTGGTGTCAGCCAGCAAACCGAGCGCAAAGATGACGTCAGGGAGGACGGTGGAGTCACGATCCTGGAGCAGGCGCACGAGCACGGCGCTGCCGCGGGGATCGCCGATCCGGCCGATGGCGAGTGCCGCGGTCCGGCGCACGAGCGGCTCGGGGTGCAAGGCAGCCGTGCCGAAGAGGTCAGGATCGAACTCCAGTCGGTCCTCTGCGCGGAGCAGCGGTGCCAGCGCCTCGACCAATGCGGGATCCTGCGCCGAGAGGCGTGCCACGTCGGCGCCCCCGAGCAGCAGAAGCAGGAGCAGGAAGCAGTTGCGACGAGCGTTCACAGGCGCACCGGGTCGGGGATGGGTTGGAGCCGAGCGCCAAGCTCTTGAGGCAGGCGCGCGAAGGCGAATTCGGTGGTCAGTACCAGCAGGGCGGTGCTGGCGGTCAGCAGAAGTTCGCCTCGTTCGGCATGCTCCACGGCATACCCGAAGTCGATCCGGCGCGAGGCAACTTCGCGGACCCAGGTTCGAACCAGGATCAGGTCATCATACCTCGCCGGCCGGCGGTACCGAAGGTGTGCGTCGCCGACCATCAGACGGAATCCCTGCTCCTCCAGCTCCCGGTAGGAGGTCCCGGAGAGGCGGAGGTGCTCGGTACGGGCAATCTCGAGCCAGACGAGGTAGCGGGCGTGGTAGACCACCCCCATCTGGTCGGTCTCGGAATAGTCCACCCGATGGTGTGTAGTCGTCACTCCGTGGGTCTCGGTTGCCTGCACTCCTGTCATCCCCCACCTTTCGCGCCGTGATCGGTGAACGCCTGGTTGTCGTTGCGGATGCCCATTTCGGCGCCGCCCCCCGCGCGGACGAGGATGCCTTCCTCGCCCTGCTCGATGGCATCTCCGCCCTTGGAGACGCCCTGCTGATCGCCGGCGACCTGTATGACTTCTGGTTCAGCTACCACCGGCTCATCCCCCGGCATTCCATCCGCGTCACGTCCGCGGTCGTAACACTCGCCCGCCGGATGCCGGTGCTCATGATTGGCGGCAACCACGACCGCTGGGGCGGCAGCTTCTGGTCGGACGAGGCCGGGATCCGATTTCACCCCAGAGAGCTCCGATTCACGGTGGGCCGGCGCAGCGTGCTCGCGGTCCACGGCGACGGACTTCATGCCGAGCGGACCACGGCGGCGCTCCTGAACCGCATCATCGCTGCTCGCCCAGTCATCGCGGCCTTCAGCCGCGTCCCCGCCGCGATCGGCTTTCGTGTCGCCAACGCGCTCGGCCACGATCCCGCGTGGACCCGATCACATCCCGAGGTGATCGAGGAGTCGGCCCGTGCGCAGTCGGCGTGGGCCAGTCACACCCTGTGCGCGCATCCGTCCCTCGGTGCGGTGATCATGGGTCACACGCATCGACCCGCACTTGAAGCCATCTCACCCACCCAACTCTATCTCAATCCCGGGCCCTGGATCGAATCGCACGCCTATGCCGTCCTCGATACCGACGGCGCACGACTCGCGCAGTTCAGCTGACGGCCCGCTCCTCGCTCAGGTCCACCAGCTCGACGGCGGCAGGCGATTCCCCGATGAAGACCGACCCCACTGCTGCAAACCGCGCCACGTCATCGGTCGCGGCCCAGCGGTGGAACGGCTGATTCGACGTCGGGGCGGCGAGTCCCTGTTCCAGCACCGTGGCGAGTTCGCGGGCGGTTTCCTGGGCGCTGTCGATCAACCGGACAGTCGGGCCCATGACCTCGTGCAGCAGGGGCTTGAGCAGCGGGTAGTGGGTGCAGCCGAGTACCAGCACATCCACCGACGCTCGCTGCAGCGGGGCGAGGTATTCCTCGATCACCATCCGGGTCGCCGGATGCGCCACCCACCCTTCCTCGACGAACGGGACCAGGAGCGGACATGCCTGTTGCGTCACTTCGAGATCGCGACGCAGGGCGAGGAGCGCGCGCCGATACGCCCCCGACGCCACGGTGCCCGCCGTCCCAATCACGCCGATGTGGCCATTCCGCGTCGCGGCCACCGCAGCGCGCGCGCCCGGCTCGATGACGCCAATCACCGGCACCGGCGAGATGCTCCGGAGATCGTCCAGTGCGTGAGCCGTTGCGGTGTTGCAGCCCACCACGACCGCCTTCACCTGCTGCGCCAGAAGCCACGCCAGGATTTCCCGCGAATAGCGACGCACGGTATCGGGCGACTTCGGTCCGTAGGGGACTCGCGCCGTGTCACCGAGGTAGATGGTGGACTCGAGCGGAAGCAGGTCCTGAATGGCCCGCGCCACCGTGAGTCCGCCAATCCCGGAATCGAAAATGCCGATAGCGGCGGTGGACATCAGTGTCGCACGGGAATGGTGAATCCCACGCCGGTGCGGCCTCCGGGAAGGGTGCGCATGCGCAGGTCGGCGGGAAAGTCGAACAGGTTCGCCGACACATACGCCTCGAGGGCGGAGAAGAGGTGATTCATCACCATGGCGACGAGCCAGTCCTGCCGTTCCGCACGCTTGGCGGACACCAGGTCGGAATTGGTGGCCTGCAGATAGTGCAATTCAGTAGTGGTCTTGAGCATCATGCCGAGGGAAATTCCCTCGAACGCCACGAAGATGGCGCCCGTCACCTTGCGATCGAGCGACGCCTGGCCCCATCCCGGCACGGCGAGCGACCGGAAGAAGTAGCTGAACGGCTTGGGGCGGTGGACGACGATGCTGTCGGATGTGGCACCGCCCTGTCCGGGCAGGGCTCCGGGCAGGGCGGCTCCGAGCAGGGCGAGGGCGAGCAGGGTCCGCATCCCTGAAAGGTGCTGCCGCCGCCCCGGAATCCCAAGCCGACATGGGAACACTACTTGACGGCCACCACTTCGATCTCAACGCGCACATTCCGGGGGAGTCCGGCCACCGCCACGGTCGAGCGGGCCGGCCGGTGGTCACCAAAGTGGCGGGCGTAGACCTCGTTCATCGCAGTGAACTCGGCCATATCCTGCAGGAAAACCGTGGTCTTCACCACATGATGAAAGGTCAGGCCAGCCGCCGAGAGGACGGCTTCGAGATTCAGGAACACCCGTTCGGTCTGCTCGACGATGCCGCCGGGGACGATCTCCATGGTGACCGGGTCGAGGGCGATCTGGCCCGCACTGTAGAGCACCCCGTTGACAAGCACGGCCTGCGAGTAGGGTCCGATGGCCTTGGGTGCATCGGGAGTGGCAATCATTTGCATGGCGCTGCCTCGGATTGATGGCGATGGTCGTGAAGTGTTCAGGGAAGTGGCCCTGCTGTGGCCGAGCTTGCCCAAAAAAATCGTTCCGCGTTTGCCGTGGTCAGGGTGGCGATCTCCTCGAACGAGCGGCCGCGAAGTGTCGCCACCTTGCGGGCCACTTCCGCCACGAACGCCGGCTCGTTCCGCTGCCCGCGATACGGCACCGGGGCAAGATAGGGTGAGTCGGTTTCGAGGAGGAGGCGATCGTCGGGCACCAGTCGGACGGTGTCGTCCTGCGTCCAGGACTTGAAGGTGACCATGCCGCTGAACGAAAAATACCATGCCGATTCGAGCCCGGCATCCCGCAGCACGGGGCTGCTCGAAAAGGAGTGCAGGACGATTCGCGCCGTTGGCTGGTCGCGCAGGATGTCCACCATGTCCGCGTCGGCTTCGCGGGCATGAATGATCACCGGCAGATCGAGCGCCACCGCGGTCGCGAGCTGTTCGGCGAAGACCCGGCGCTGCACATCGCGCGGCGAGTGATCGTAGTGGTAATCGAGGCCAATTTCACCCACCGCGCGCAGGCGGGGCGTGGACCATGCCGCGAGAAGCTGCTCGCGAAGCGCGTCGTCCCATAGTTTGGCATCATGGGGATGACATGCCGTGGCCAGGCCAATTCCGGGGGTGCTCGCGACCCAAGTATTGGTGGCATCGAGCTGGGCGGTCACGCTCTCAACGACAAGCGCGCGGCCGACCCCGGCCGCGCGCATCCGCTCGATCACTGCCTCGCGATCCGGCGCAAAGGCCGGATCGGCCAGGTGACAATGCGTGTCGATCAGCACCGCATCAGGCCGGCGTGGCCTTGCTGCGCATGGCGGCGGTGCCCTTCACCTTCACGCTACGACCGTCGACGCCCGGCCACTTGTGCTCGATGATGAGCAGTGCCGGCGGGGCGATGAAGATTGAAGAGAAGGTCCCGGTGAACACACCGAAGAACATGACCAGTGCAAACGGCCGGATCACCGGGCCGCCGAAGACGGCGAGCGCCAGCAGGACGGAGAGCGAGGTCGTGTGCGTCAAGATCGAGCGGGGCAGCGTCTCGTTGATGGAGCGGTTGAGCACCGGAACGAGCTGGTCGCGGCGCCCCTTCCGCAAATTCTCGCGGACACGATCGAAAATGATGATGGTGTCATTGAGTGAATAGCCGACCATCGACAGCACAGCCGCTACCACCACCAGGGACACCTCGATGCGAAGCGCGGCAATGAAGCAGATCGTGAGAATGATGTCGTGCGCAGTCGCCACCACGGCGGCCAACCCGAAGCGCCACTCGAAGCGCCAGGCCAGGTAGGCCAGCACCGCAAAGAAGGAAAGGAAGATTGCCAGGAACGCCTGCCGCTTCAGGTCAGCGCCGACCTTCGGACCCACGGCGTCGGTCTGCATGATGGCGTACTTGCCAGCCCCGAGCACCTTGTCGAGCGCCCCAGCGACGGCCGTCTTGGTGGTCGTGACGTTGTCGGCATCGGCGCCCTGCACCGCCGTCCGCGCCCGGATGAGAAACTCGTTCTCACCGCCAAACGGGGTGATCTCCGGACTGTGAATCCCGGCCGCTTCGAGGCCCGACCGGAGCTGCTGCACCTGCATCGGGGCGTTCGACTTGACGCGCACGAGCGTGCCGCCATTGAACTCGATGGAGTAGTTCACTCCGAAGGCGATCAGCGCCACGATCCCGACGATGAGCAGGAACACAGTCGCGCGGATCGCCTTGCCGCGGAAGGCGATGAAATCGTAATCGGCATTCGCAAAGATGCGTGTCATGGGTCAGATGCTCAGGGTTGTGGCGGTGGGATCCCGCTCGAGCCAGATCATGAAGAAGGTGCGCGTCACGAACACGGCCGTCACCATCGAGGCCGCAATACCCATGATCAGCGTCACCGCGAAGCCCTTGACTGGGCCGGTCCCGAACTGGAAGAGGAAGAGCGCCGTGAGCACCGTCGACATGTTCGAGTCGACAATGGCATTCATGGCATGCTTGAAGCCTTCGTCGACGGCGACCCGCACCGTGCGACCGGCAATCAACTCTTCCCGTATCCGCTCGAAGATCAGCACGTTGGCATCGACCGCGATACCGACCGAGAGGGCGATACCCGCCATGCCAGGCAAGGTCAGGGTTGCCCCCAGCGCTGAAAGGCCCGCCAGCGTGAAGAGCAAATAGAAACCGAGCGCCAAGACGGCCAAGACCCCGGCCATTCGGTAATAGCCGACCATGATCAGGATGACGAGAATTGTGCCGACGATGCCGGCTCGCAGTCCATCGTTGATTGAATCGGCGCCGAGCGAGGCGAGCACCTGCCGTTGGGCCTCGATCCGCAGTGGCACCGGGAGGGCGCCGGCCTTCAGCGTGAGGGCGAGGTCCTGCGCCTCCTGCAGCGAACGGTTGCCCAACTCGATCTGGCCGCGGCGATCGATGCGGCTCTGAATCACCGGCGGACGCCCCTGCACGCGATCATCAAGGATGATGGCCATGTAGTCGCCGACGTGCTTGCCGGTTTCCTCGCCGAACCGCCGCCCGCCCGCACGGTCGAGTTCGAAGACGACGATCCGGCGATTCGACATCTGGTCGATCTGTGCCGAGGCATCCACCAGGTTGGCACCAGTCGCCATCGGCTTGTCGGTCAGGGCGTAGAGCAGGTCGTACTGCACCGATCCCCCCACCGACTGCGACGGCCCCTGGTCCCAGTAGAGGGCCACGTTCCGCGGCAGCAACCGCTGGACCTCCGGGATCTTCAGCAGCGAGTCTACCCGATCGTGCGCCGCCTTGGGCACCGCGAACTCGCCCGGGATGCCCTGAATGCCGATCGACTCTGCCGGCTTGATCAGATCCTGAAGGATATGTCCAGAGACAACCCCTCCGGTCGAATCGGCCGTCTTCTTCTTCGCCGAATCACCGCTCAGCAGCGCCTCGACTCCCTTGGTCGCCGCGGAGACTTCCGGCGCGGTGGTCTTGATGCCGAGTTGTGCCAGCGCCCGATCCATGGACGGGAGCGCGTTGAGCAGCCCGTTGGTTTTGTCGGTGAGCCGGAACTCGAGGTGCGCATTCCGGGCGACGATCGCCTCGGCTCGTGCCGGCTCCTTGATGCCCGGCAGCTCGACGACAATCCGGTCGTTGCCGACCTTCTGGATGAGTGCCTCGCTCACCCCCAGTTCGTCGATGCGCTTGCGCAGCACCAGGAGGGCGGTGTTGAGCGCGTCCGCCGGATCGGCGGCAACGACCCGCGACTGATCCAAGCCGAGCTCGAGGTGCATCCCGCCCTGCAGATCGAGGCCCAGCTTCAGCGGCACGCGCTTGAGCTGCACATCGGTCATTTGGCCGTCGGCACCGCGTTCGCGGACCGTCTGGTTGCGCGGGATGAGATAGGCGATCGCGACGACGACCAGCAGGCCGATCACGATCAGACGATTCCGTAGCGAAGCGAACATCATCACTCGGGCGCCGAAATCGGCGCATCAAAGTCCGGGTGCACGTGAGCGAGAGCGCCCAACGCGCGGATTCGATCATTCTCCAGCTGCCCGCGAAGCGCCGCCGCACCATCAAAGCGACGGATTTCCCGGAGGGGCTCGAGCCACTCGACTCGGACCCACTGGTCATAGAGGTCACCTTCGAACCCGAAGAGGTGGGCCTCCAGCACACGCCGCCCGTCAGCAAATGTCGGGCGGTGTCCTTGGTTCATCATTCCGCCAAACCGACCGGCGGGCGTTTCCACCACGACCGCATACACACCATCGGGAGGCAGCATTTTCGCCGAACTTACCGCGAGGTTCGCCGTGGGAAAACCCAGCGTGCGTCCCCGTCGTTCCCCGCGAATCACCTTGGCACTCACCGTGTAGCGCCGACCGAGCAACCCCGCAGCCTCCGCCAACTGGCCCTGGGCAATCGCGCGGCGCACCGCGGTGCTCGAGACCGGCACCTTATCCAACGCGACCGGGGCCACCACCTTGACCGGAAACCCGGACGCCGCACCCAACCGTCGCAGGGTCTCGACGTCGCCGCTCCGTCCCTGGCCGAGCCCGTGATCATGCCCGATCACCAGCTCGCGCATCCCGCACCGTCCGGCCAGCACGTCCAGGACAAAGGCCTCGGGTGTCAGCTTCGACATCGCCTCGTCGAAAGCCAGGACGTGGACCATGTCGACCCGGCTGTCGGCCAGAATTTCGAGCCGTTCCCACGCCGTCGTCAATCGCGCGGGCGCCGCCGCCGGATTGACCACCACCAGTGGATGCGGCTCAAAGGTGACCAGAACACTCGGCCGCCCTGCCTCTTCCGCCCTGCTCACCAGCGTATCCAGCACCGCGTGGTGGCCGAGATGCATCCCGTCGAACATCCCGACGGTGACCACGGTGCCGCGATCCGTTGCCGTCACGCGACCGGCTCCAGTACCACCGTCGGGTGCCAGCGATCGCCCTGTGCCTCGGCGACCGCCACAAGCCGATCATCCGCACCCACGAGTCCCGCCAGTTCGCCGGCGTCGGCGTCGCGAGCGACATCCCGCCCGAAACCGATCTCGCGCTGCTCGTCGGCCGTCAGTCGACGGACTGGCAGGTGCCCCAGCAATTGCATCGGTGTCACCAGTCGGTCCGCCGAAGCAGACTCCGGATGGACCGCATCGCTCGCCGCGAACTTCCCGATGCGGGTCCGTCGCAACGCCGCGCAATGCGCCGGCAGTCCGACGCGCTCCCCGAGATCCCGTGCCAAGGCGCGTACATAGGTGCCGCTACCGACCGTGGCCGTGACCGCGAGATCGGGGGGGGTCCATGCGCCCGACTTCAGTCGGTACACCTCGACCTCTACCGGGCTCAGTGCCACTGCCCGCCCTGCCCTTGCCATCGCATGACTTCGCTCGCCGGCAACATGCTTGGCCGAGTAGGCCGGCGGTCGTTGCCACTGTCTCCCGACGAGGGACTGCACCGCCTCGTCGAGCGCCTCCCGGGTGGGCCACTCCGCTGGCAACGCTTCGGCGATCACTGTGCCGGTGCTGTCATCGGTGTCGGTTGCCAATCCGAATCGCACGACCGCGTCGTACTCCTTTGACTCGCCGGCCAAGAAGCGCGCGAGCCGCGTGGCGCGTCCGACCAGCACGATGAGCAGCCCGGTCGCAAACGGATCGAGCGTTCCGGTGTGTCCGACACTCCGGAGCCCCAGTCGCCGGCGGACCACCGCGACGGCATCATGCGAGGTCCAGCCCGACGGTTTGTCAATGAGCAGCCCCCCGATCAGGAGCTCTCCTCTCCCGGCTTCAATTCAGCCAGCAGCTGATTGATCCGCTGCGCGTGCTCGAATCCGCGATCCAGCACGAAATGCAGCTCCGGGACGATCCGGGTCGTCAACGTCTTCGCCACCAGCCGCCTGAGAAAGCCCGCGGCACTCTGCAGCCCCTCGACTGCCTCGTCCCGCGCCTCGCCTTCCGCATGCGGCACCACGCGCACGGTGGCATGGGACAGGTCCCGTGTCACCTCCACGGCACTCAAGGTCACCATGCCGATGCGCGGGTCGCGCACATCACCACGCAGCAGGGCGTCTGCCACGACCGCACGGATCGCCTCGGCAACCTGCTCCGGTCGATGCGAAGATCCCTTGCCGGCCATTTGCGTCAGCCCTGCTCAGCGGACTCGGCGAGTGTCCGCTTGACCTCTTCGAGGAGGAACGCCTCGATGCGATCGCCCACCTTGATGTCATTGAAGTTCTCGATGCCGATACCGCAGTCGAGTCCTTCACGCACTTCCTTGGCGTCATCCTTGAACCGCTTGAGTGACGACAGGTCGCCGGTATAGACCGACTTCCCGTCGCGCACCACGCGCACCTTGGCGGTCTTGGTGATCACACCACTAGTGACCCGGCAGCCGGCGATGGTGCCGACGCGCGAGACCTTGAACAGCTCGACCACCTCGGCCTCACCGAGGATGGTTTCCTTTTCCTGCGGCTTGAGCAATCCCTCGAGGGCGTTCTTCACGTCCTCGACGGCCTCATAGATGATCCGGTAGGTGCGGATGTCCACGCCTTCGCGTTCGGCCGTCGCCCGGGCATTCGCGTCGGGGCGGACGTGGAAGCCCAGGATGATGGCCCCCGAGGCCTTGGCGAGCAGCACGTCGCTTTCGCTGATCTGGCCGACGCCGCGGAGCACGATATCGACGCGCACCTCGGACGTTCCGAGCTGGGCAAGCGAGTCGGCCAGCGCTTCGGCTGGACCGCCCTGATCGGCCTTGATGATGATCCGGAGCTGGGTGACGGCGCCTTCCTTGAGCGCGCGCGAGATATCCTCAAGTGTGCCGCCGCGTGCCGAACGACGGTTCTGCGCCTCGCGATCGAGACGCTGCCGCTTCTGGGCGATGTCGCGCGCCTCATTGGCGTCGGCCACGCCGAGGAAGGTATCGCCGGCCGAAGGGACGCCCTCGAAGCCAAGCACCTGGACCGGAATCGACGGGCCAGCGGACTTGATCTGCCGCCCGCGCTCGTCGTACAGCGCCCGGACACGGCCGGAAAACTTGCCGCAGATGAAATTCTCGCCCACGCGCAGCGTGCCCTTTTGCACGAGGATAGTGGCGAGTGGCCCTTTGCCTGGATCGAGCGTGGCCTCGATCACCGAGCCTTGCGCCCGTCGATCGGGATTCGCCTTCAGTTCGAGCACTTCGGCCTGCAGCAGGATCTGGTCGAGCAGCTCCTTCACGCCCTTGCCGGTCTTGGCCGAAATTTCAGCGCTGAGGACCTTGCCGCCGAATTCCTCGAGCACGACGTTCTGCTGGAGCAAGTCCTGCTTCACCTTCTGCGCGTTCGCGGCCGGGAGGTCGATCTTGTTAATCGCCACGACCAGCGGCACGCCAGCGTTGCGGGCGTGCGAGATGGCCTCGATGGTCTGCGGCATGATCTGGTCGTCGGCGGCGATCACCAGCACGACGATGTCGGTGACCTGTGCACCACGGGCGCGCATGGCGGTGAACGCCTGGTGGCCCGGGGTATCGAGAAAGGTGATGTCCTTGTTGCCTGGCAGCTCGATGTGGTAGGCGCCGATGTGCTGGGTGATGCCGCCGGCTTCACCCGCCACCACATTGGCCTTGCGGATGTAGTCGAGCAGCGACGTCTTGCCGTGGTCGACGTGACCCATGATGGTCACCACCGGCGACCGCGGCAGCAACGTGCCTTCCTCTTCCTCCGGCTCCGGCTCGATCTCGGCGTGATACTCCTGCTCCTTCACCGCCTCGAACCCGAACGCCGAAGAGATCAGCTCGATCTGGTCGAAGTCCAGCCGCTGGTTCACGGTCACCATCAATCCGAGTTCCTTGAACGCGAACAGGACGATCTGGTTGGCCGGGACCTTCATCGCATCGGCGAGTTCGCTCACCGAGATGAACTCGTTGACGCGAATCCGGGTCTTCTCCAGCTCCTTCTCCTCGGCCGCACGCGACGCAATGATGTCGCGATAGCTCGGCTCGTCGGAACGGGACTTTTTGCGGGTCGTGCCACCCTTCAGACCCTGGAGGGTCTTCAGGATGTTCGCCTGCACTTGATCCTGATCGATGAAGTTCTTCTTCCCCTTCTTGCCCTTCTTCCGGCCACCACCCGGGGCGGCGTCGGGGCCGAAGGTGCGCGGAACCGGAGCGCCGGGGGTCGGCGGGCCTCCGGGCCGACCACCTGAGGATCCACCGCGCGCGCCCTGCGGCGTGCTCGACGAGAAGACCGGACGCGGACGACCCCCGGGACCACCAGGACCACCCTGCGGACGCTGCCCCTGACCACCGCGCGAGCCACCGGACGGCGCCGGTGGCCGCTGCACACGCATCGGAATGAAGGGCTTGGTGGGCGAGGTCGGCGCCTCGGGCGCGAGTCGTGCGATCGGCTGGACCGATGGCCGGGACGGCGGCGGCAATGGTGCGGCGGGAGGCGGCGTCGGGGCGGCAGCGGCGGCTGGTGGTGCGGCCGGCTCCGCTGCCCTCTCGGGGCTCGCGGGAGCCTCGGGGGCCTCGGCAACAGACTCCTCGACGGCGGGCGGCAGGTCCTTGAAGAGCAGCTTGGCGCGCTCTTCGAGGCTCATCGATGGCCTCACCTCAGCGGTGGGTGCATCGTGGCTGAGTGGTTCGACCTCGAAGGACGCCTTGGTCGCGGCCTCGCGCTCCGCATCAACGGCAGCCTTGGCCTCCTGGTCGGCGACCTCGGCGGCCGTCCGACGGCGGCGAACCGGCTTCCCCTCAGCCACGGGCGACGCCGGTTCCGGCTCCACCGCCTTCTTGCGGCGGCCCTTCTTGGGGGCGGCGGGTTCCGACGCCTTGCGCTTCTCGCGCTCCCAGCGGACGCGCACCGCGGAAACCTGGTCGGGCTCGAGCGCCGACAGGTGACTGCGCACGAAAATGTTCATCTCGCGCAGTGTCCCCATGAGTTGCTCCACGGGCACACCGAATTCCGCTGCGAGGTCGTGCACTCTACTCTTGACCACTCACATCCTCCGTCAGGTCCTGTCGCCGGACGTCATGGCGGCGAGAATCCCCGCGGCCAGCTTCCGGTCCCGCACACCTACCACCATGACCGGTGGGCGACCAAGTCGCTCCCCGATTAAATCTGCCGGTGGGCCCACCACCACGGGGACCTGCTTGGCCCGGGCGAGGTTTTCCACCTTCATGCGCGCGCGGACCGAAAGATCCTGGGCGAACATCACCACGTAACACTTGTCCCGCTGCAACAGCGCCCTGGTGCCGTCGACCCCGACCACCACCATCCCGCCATGCATGCCGAGTCCGACCAGAGCCAACGCGCGCCCCGCCGGATCAAGTGGCTGAAGCGTCCCCGCCATCAGGCTCTTCCTCGGTCAGTTCACTAAGGAACCGGACCAGCTCGGCCACCGTGGCAGGCATCATCCCGGGAATCCGGGCGATCTCCTCCGGTTCAAGATCAATCACGTCGTTCAGCGTGGTGTAGCCAGCCTGTTCGAGGATCGCCACCAGCTCGGGCGAGAGCCCCTCCAACTGCGCCAGCGCCACCTTGGCTTCGGCATCCTCTTCGACGGCGGGCAGCGAGAAGAGCGGCCCTTCGCCGCCACGCTCCAACCACTCGCGACTCGAGTAGAGATCGATCTTCCACCCGGTGAGTTCGGAGGCGAGGCGCACGTTCTGGCCGTTGCGCCCGATCGCGAGCGAGAGCTGATCCTCGTCGACCACCGCCTGAATGGTCTTGCTGTTGGGATCGGAGAAGACCTTCGCGACGCGGGCCGGCGCGAGCGCGAGTCGGGCGAAGCGCTCCGGATCGGGCGACCACGGCACGATGTCGATCCGCTCCCCACCGAGTTCGTTGACGACCGCCTGCACGCGCGAACCCTTCAAGCCGACACACGCACCAACCGGGTCGATGGCGTCGTCGCGCGAGATCACGGCCACCTTGGTCCGGCTGCCGACCTCACGAGCAATGCCGCGCACCTCAACGATCCCCTGCTGGATTTCCGGCACTTCGAGCTTGAAGAGCGCAATCACGAAGAGCGGATCGCCACGCGACAGAATCAGGCGCGGTCCCTTGGGAGTTTCCTCGAGCCGCTTCAGGACTGCGCGAATGGTGTCGCCCTGATGGAAATGCTCGCGATGGTTCTGCTCGCGGTATGGCACGATGGCTTCCGCCTCGCGGAACCGATTCAGCATGATGACGAACTTGCCGCGCTCAATCTGCTGGATCTCGCCGGAGAGCAGCTCCCCGACCTTGTGCGCGAACTCATCCCGGATCCGGTTGCGCTCGCCTTCACGCACCCGCTGGATGACGCGCTGCTTCGCGGCCTGCACCGCCAGCCGGCCGAAGGCTTCGAGTGGTACTTCCTCTTCGAGCACGTCGCCGGCCTGGAAGTCGGGATCCTCGAAGCGCGCCTCTTCCACGGTGATCTGAAAGCTCGGGTCTTCGACCACGTCAACCACCTGGCGCAACCGCATCACGGCCATGGTGCCCTTCAGTTCGTCGACATTGAGCTCGAAGCGAACCGCCGGTCCGTATTTCTTCATCAGCGCCGCGTGAATCCCGTCGCGAAGCAACTCGAGCAGTTCTCCCTGCTCAAGCGACTTGCTGTTGGTCAATTCCCGAAACGCGGACAACATATCCGCCGACGATGCCATTCAGGCTTCTCCCGCTTCCCGTGTACCGTAATGCGACCAGTCGACCACCAGCGTCGCTTCCCGAATCCGGTCGAGCGCGAACGTTTCTTCCCCATCCACCAGTGCCAGCGTGATGTGCGCCGGGTCGGGCATGCCGATGATGTGACCCTCGATCCGACCGGGCCTCCCCATCGCCTTCACCCGCACCCTCCGGCCCACGAAGCGCAGCCAGTGCTCAGGGAATCGCACTGGGCGTTCCATTCCTGGCGACGACACTTCGAGCCGCCAGTGCGGGCCCACCGCACCCGCGGCTTCCAGCTGCCGCTCCAGCGCCCGTGACACCACGGCACAATCTGCCGTCGTGACACCACGCCCGGGGCCACCCCCACCCGGCAAGTCGATGCGCAACTGCATCGTCCGCCGACTGTCGGGCCCTGAGAGGTGCAGCTCGACAAGCTCGAAACCCAAGTCGGCAACCGCGCTGCGCAGCGACTCGGTAGAGAGGGGATCGGCGACCATACTCGCCTCCGGGGTAACAAAAATGTCGGGGGACACCCGACACCTCGCCAACAGCGCAAGTTGCCCCAGCCCACAAGAATAGCGCGATGGGGAGGACGGAGCAACGGGAGGGGGAAGAACGAGGGGCGAGAAGCGAGATGGGAGAAGTGGGGCGGTCAGCCGTTCATGCCAAGGTAGGCGACCATCCGCCCGTCCGCCCCACCGGAACCCCGGTGGGAGAAGAAGTCCCCTCCCCTTGCCACGGTACAGTGGCCGCTCTGCGAGACCTCCCCGACCCCGAGGGTCCGAGCCTGCTCAGTCAGGCTCTCCCGAAGGTCGACGTGCCAGGGGCCCGCTCCCTCGGGGGTGAGACCGACGCCGCGGACAACCTCCGCGCCGACCTCATAGGCGGCGCCGCTGATGGCGACCCCCAGGTGCATCACCAGATCGGCGGGGTCCGCCCCTGCCTCCCGCTGCAGCGTCTCCACGCCTCGGGCGAGGATCCCGGCGGCCGTCCCCCGCCACCCCGAGTGCAGCAGGGCGATGGCACGTTGCGCCGGGGCAACCAAGTAGATGGGGACGCAGTCGGCGACGGTCACCAGGAGCAGGAGCCCCTCCGCCGAGGTGGCGTGACCGTCGGCACCCTCATGCATCGACCAGCCCGCACTGTCCTGATGCCAGAGGACTCGGTCGCCATGCACCTGATGGGCCATGACCTGACCGCGGTACGCAGGAAACGCTCCCCGGAAGGCTCGCCACCGGGACATCGTCTCGCGAACGGGGGAGGCGCTCCAGAGTCCAAGGTCGAAGGGGCTGTCCGTCCGGTCGCCGCGTCCGGTGATGCCGGCAACGACACCGAATCGGGTTCGCCAACCGGGGACTTCCCATAGCGGGAGGTCGCCGGGCTGGCGGACCTCGTCAATCGACGACACGCTCGAGTCGGGCCCCGAGGGCGAGCAGGCGCAAATCGATCTTCTCGTAGCCTCGCTCGATCTGCCCGATGTTGTTGATCGTGCTCTTCCCCTCGGCCGCGAGGGCAGCCAGCAGCATCGCCATGCCGGCGCGGATGTCCGGCGACTCGACCACGCCGGCGTGCAGCGGTGCGGGGCCGCTGATCACGGCCCGATGCGGGTCGCAGAGCACGATGCGGGCTCCCATCCCGATCAGCTTGTCGACGAAGAAGAGCCGTGATTCGAACATCTTCTCATGGATGAGAATCATGCCGGTGCATTGCGTTGCCGCCACCACGGCGATCGACATCGCGTCCGCCGGGAACGCCGGCCACGGGCCATCTTCGAGCTTGGGCACATGTCCGCCGAGATCGGGGCGGATGCGTCGTTCCTGCCCGGCATCGACAATCAGGGCCTGGCCGTCGATGCGGGGCCGGATACCGAGCCGTTCGAAGCCGAGCAGCATGCTGCGAAGGTCGTCGGGGCGCACGCCATCGATGACAATATGCCCATTGGTGACCGCCGCCAGCCCGATGAAGGAGGCGATCTCGATGTGGTCGGGGCCGATCTCGCAGGTCGCCCCGTGGAGCGGGTGACCGCCCTCGATCACGTAGGTGTTGCTGCCGATCCCTTCGATATAGGCACCCATCGCCACCAGCGCACGGGCGGTATCCTGCACATGCGGTTCCGACGCTGCGTTGCGCAACGTGGTGCGACCGGAGGCGGCGACCGCCGCCATGAGCGCATTCTCGGTGCCGGTGACACTCGGTTCGTCGAGGAAGATGTCGGCGCCCACCAGGTGCTTGGCGGCGATCTCGAAGCGCTCACCGACCGTGACCGAGGCGCCGAGTCGCTCGAGCACAAGGAAGTGGGTGTCCACACGACGGCGCCCGATGACGTCTCCACCCGGTGGCGGCAGCACGACCGAGCCGAAACGGGCCAGCAAGGGTCCCGCCAGCAGGATCGACGCGCGAATCTTGGTGCAGAGCACGGGATCGAGCGGCTTGGGCTGGACGCCCCTGGTGTCGATGTCGAGGACGTTCTCCTCGCTCCAGGTGGCGGTCGCGCCTAGGTCGACCAGAATGTCGAGCAGTGTCTGTACATCGCGGATGCGCGGAACATTGGTGATGCGGACCGGCCCATCGGCGAGGATGGTCGCGGCGATGACCGGAAGGGCTGCGTTCTTGTTGCCAGCCGGGCGAATCGTTCCGCGCAGGGGCTGGCCACCGGTTACGACAAAGCGAGGCGCCATCAGGCAAAGCTCGTTGCCCGGGGAGCCGCTCGCAAGCGCGGCCGGGGAATGCCGTTAACTTTCGCCGGTTCCTTCACTCTGGGAGTGCCAGGCCATGTCAGGATGGGTCGGTCCAGTAATCGCGATCGCCCTGGTCGTCATCGCGGTGGTCTATGTGGTGGCCGCCTTCGTGGCCCTCAAGGCGATCCAGACTACGGTCGAGCAGGGCAAGATGGTAGGCAAGGAACTCGCCGAACTCCGCCAAGAACTGTCTCCGGCGCTCGCGTCCCTCAATCGACTGGGAAGCCACGGTGCCGAGATTGTCGACCTGGCCCGCGGCGAGGTTGGGGAACTGGTGGCCACGTCCCGGCACCTTCGGGAAGATCTCGAGTGCGGGATGCAACGGGCCCGGGAACGACTCGCCGATTTTGAGGCGGTGGTCGAGGTGGTCCAGGAAGAGGTCGAAGACGCCGCGCTGGACTTCACCGCCGCGTTGAGAACGGTCCGGACCGGTACTGGGGTGATCGGGCGGCTGCGTCGGATGATCCTGCCGCGAAGGAGAGGTCGCTCGTGAAGCTGCTGGCAGCGTTCCTTGCTGTCGCTGTCGTGATGCTGCTCTTCCCTCACCCGCTGCACGCCTGGACCCCGGGCACCCACGTGGTGCTCGGTGAGCGGATTCTGAGTTCGCTCGATCTCCTTCCATCTGCGATCGCCGACCTCCTGCGCTCCTTCCCGCACGATTTTCTCTACGGCAGCATCGCGGCCGACACCACCATGGCCAAGAAGTACGCCCCGGCCGATCGGCACTGCCACGCATGGCACGTGGGAGTCGAGGTGTACGAGCTCGCCCCCAGCGACGCCCTGCGCGCCTTCGGACTGGGCTACCTGGCCCACCTCGCCGCCGACGCCGTGGCCCACAACTACTTCGTGCCAAGGCAGCTGGTCGTCACCAGCAGCACACGAAGCATGGGACACACCTATTGGGAAACGCGGGTGGAACGGATGCTTGGCGACCAGGTGGCCCGGGCCGCGCGCGACCTGATCCGGCTCGATCACCGGCCGGCCGATGCACACTTGGAGCGGATCCTCTCGCCCACGATTTTCAGCGTGGCCACCAACCGGCGATTCTTTCGTGGCATGGTGAGGTTGACCGATTCGAAAGCCTGGCACGTCGGGATGCAAGTTGCGATGGACCAGAGTCGTTGGGATATCTCGGACGCCGAGGTCGAGAGTTATCTCTGGCGGGCGACGCGGTACGTTCGCGCGGCGATCAGCGACCCCGCGTCGGCGATCTACCACCTCGACGCCAACGGGGAGTCGGCGATCGTGGCAAGCAAGAAAGTGCGACGCGATGCCATGACCGGTCGTGGCCGTCGTGATCCCGAGTGGCTCGCCGCCTTGGCTGACGTCCAGTTCGGGATGCCCACCCCGGCGCACGATCCGGTGCTCCTCCCCGCGCCTGCACCTGATCCGTTGCTGCTGCCCGCGGCCCCTGCTCCCTCGGAGTCACCGCCGGCGCCCTGATTCAGTTCAGGCGCGTGCGATCCGACTGATCCCTTCGAGCACCCGATCGATTTCCGACATGGTGCTGTAGCAGGCTGCACCGATCCGGACCATCCCCGCTTCCTCCACGCCAAGTCGGCGCGCGACCGTTGTGGCGTAGTAGTCTCCGTGTGACACGAAGCAGGCGTCAGCCACCAATCGCTCCGCCACCGCGCGGGCAGGAACCCCGGCCACGGTGCAGCCGAGCGTGGCGGTGCGCGGAGCCGATGGTGGCGGCCCGTAGCGCGTCACACCGGTGATCTGGCCAACGCCATCCCAGAGCCGTGCAAAGAGCAGGCGCTCCCGGGTTTGCAACTCCGCGTAGGTCGTCGTGAGGCGATCGCGGAGTGCTGGACCCTCGGGGGCGAGCGATGCGAGCCAATGTACTGCAGCAGCAGCGCCCACGATCCCTTCATGGTTCTGGGTGCCGGTCTCGAGCCGGTCCGGCGCCTCGTCGGGGGCGGGCTCGAGCTTGGGCACATCGAGCGCGTTCAGCAGGGTTTCCCGTCCCCAGAGCACGCCAACGTGGGGTCCCTGAAACTTGTAAGCCGAGCAGGCGAAGAAATCGCAACCCAACGCGGCAACATCGGGGAGGTGGTGCGGCGCGTAGTGCACACCATCGCAGTAGACGAGCGCGCCGGCCTGGTGTGCGATCGCGGCGGCGGTCGGCACATCGCTGATGGTGCCGAGGGCATTTGATGCGGCGCCGATTGCGAGCAATCGTGTTCGCGGGCCGAGGAGCGAGGGAAGGAGATCGATTCGGAGCTGGGAGGTCTCGAGATCCAGCGGCAGCCACTTGAGGACGATGCCCCGCTCCTGCGCGATCGCCTGCCACGGGGCCACATTGGCATGATGATCGAGTTCCGTGACGATGACCTCGTCACCGGCCGTCCAGCCTCGCGCCAGCGCGCGGGCGACGTGGAACGAGATGGTCGTCATGTTGTTGCCGAAGACAATCTCGTTCGGCACCCCGCCCATGAAGGCAGCGAACGTCCCGCGCGCTTGCCAGATGAGCGCGTCGGTTTCCTCGCTCGTGGGGTAGGCCCAGGCGGTGTTGGCGTTGTGATGGAGGAGGTAGTCGCCCATGGTATCGACCACCACCTGCGGCACCTGGGTGCCGCCGGGACCATCGAAGTAGGCCACGGGGAGGCCATGGTGCTCACGGCGAAGCGCGGGAAACGCCGCGCGGATCAGGTCGGTCGAGACGACGGCGCTCATGATTGCAACCTCTCTAGCAGCAACGGCTGGATGGCCTTGGGATCGGCCTTGCCCCGGCTCCTCTTCATCACCTGTCCCACGAAGAAGCCGATCAGCTTGGTCTCCCCGGCCTGATAGCGCGCGAGTTCATCGGGACTGGCCGCAAGCACCTCGTCGACCCATCCCGCCAGCGCACCGGTGTCGCGGACCTGGACCAGGTTGAGCCGGGTGGCGACATCGCGCGGCGCATCCTCGCTGCTGCGGAGCTCCCGGTAGATCGTCTTCGCCGCCGAGCCGCTGACGGTGCCGTCATCGACCATCGCGATCAGATCCGCCAACCGGGCCGGAGCGACCTCGAAGGTGCCGGTTTCGTTCCAGCCGCTGATGGCATCGCCCAACACCCAGTTCGATGCCGTCTTGGCTTCGGTGCCGGCTCGCGTCAGCGCTTCGAAATAGTCGGCGACCGCCGGGTCCTGTGTCAGCACGCGCGCGTCGTATTCGGGAAGCCCGAGCACGGTGGCGTATCGGTTGCGGCGCGCCTCCGGCAATTCAGGGAGCGCAGCGCGTTGCGCGGCGATCCACGCCGGATCGAGCACCAGCGGCGGCAGGTCGGGGTCGGGGAAATAGTGGTAGTCATGCGAGTCTTCCTTGGTTCGCAGCGGCCGGACCTCGCCGGTGGCAGCATTGAAGGTCAACGTCACCTGGGTGACCCTGCCGCCGGCTTCGATCAGCCCGATTTGCCGCGCGCGTTCGGCCTCGAGTGCCCGCTCGACGTTGGCGAAGGAGTTCATGTTCTTCACCTCGGTCTTGGTGCCGAGCGGGTCACCGGGGCGCCGCACCGAGAGATTGGCATCGACTCGGAGCGAGCCCTTCTCCATCGAGCACTCGCTGACGCCAGCGTAGACGAGCAACTGCCTCAGCGTCACCAGATACGCGCGCGCCTCGGCCGGGGAGCGCATGTCCGGTCCGCTCACGATCTCGGCCAGTGGCGCGCCGGATCGGTTGAGATCCACGGCAGTGAATCCGGGAATCCGATCGTGCAGCGACTTCCCGGCGTCCTCCTCGAGGTGCAGCCGGGTGATGCTGATGGTGAGCGGACCGCGATCCGGCGATTCGATGCGGATCGACCCCGCCGTCGCGAGCGGCTTGTCGAACTGGGAGATCTGATAACCCTTGGGAAGATCGGGATAGAAGTAGTTCTTCCGCGCGAAGATCGAGACGGGATGGATTTCGCAGCCCAGCGCGAGAGCCCCCACCACTCCCAATCGGATCGCCTCGGCGTTGGGAACCGGCAGCGCGCCGGGAAGTCCGAGACAGACCGGGCAGACGTTGGTGTTGGGATATTCGCCGTAGGTGGACGCACAACCGCAGAACATTTTCGTGCGGGTCGCGGGCTGCACGTGCACTTCGAGGCCGATGACGGTTTCCCAGGTCATGCGCGCACCTCCGCTTCCGCAGCAATCATCCGCTCCATCGCGCTGGCAGCGGCCAGCATGGGCCCCTCGGCGAAGCGCGGTGCGATCAACTGTCCCCCGATGGGCAACCCTTCATCGCGACCAATCGGGATCGACATGGCGGGCACACCGGCCAGCGAGGCCGGCGCAACGAAGATGTCCTCCAGATACATCTGCACCGGGTCGGCGCTCTTGGCCCCCGCCTTGAACGCGGGCCTCGGCGTGGTCGGGGTGAAGAGGAGGTCGACACCCGACGCGAAGACCTGATCGAAGTCGTTGCAGATCCGGCGCCGAACCGCTTGGGCACGGCGGTAGTACTGGTCGGCATAGCCGGCACTCAGCACGAAGGTGCCGATCAGGATCCGACGGCGAACTTCCGGCCCGAATCCCTGACCACGCGTCGCCTGGTAGAGCGCACGAACATCACCGGCCGGTCCGACGTGGCGTGGCCCGTAGCGCACCCCGTCGAAGCGGGCGAGATTGGCGGCCGCTTCGGCCGGATTGACGATGTAGTAGGCGGGCACGGCATAGCGTGTGTGGGGCAACGAGACCTCGCGGACCTCGGCCCCGAGTTCGCGCAGTCGGGCGATCGCCCGATCACACGCGGCCCGCACGCCGGCATCGAGGTCGGCCGGGAAGTATTCCTTTGGCAACCCCACCACCACGCCCTTCAAGTCGCTGCGCCCGGCGACCTGCCCCATCGGAGCACGATCGAAGGTGGTGGCATCGAGCGGGTCGAGCCCTTCGATGGCCGCGAGCACACGGGCCGCGTCATCGACGGTCCGGCCGAAGACCGACACGCAATCGAGCGACGAACCGAAGGCCACCAGCCCGAACCGACTGACGCGCCCGTAGGTCGGCTTCACGCCCACGACGCCACAGAACGCTGCCGGCTGGCGCACCGACCCGCCGGTCTCCGAGCCAAGAGCCACAGGGACGACGCCAGCGCCGACGAGCGCCGCTGATCCGCCACTGGATCCGCCGGGCACGCGATCGGGAAAGAGTGGATGCTGGACGCGCCCGAAGGCGGAGTTCTCGGTCGAGGAACCCATCGCGAACTCATCGAGATTCGCCTTGCACGCAATCATCGCTCCGGCGGCTCGCAGCCGGGTGATCACCGTCGCCTCGTAGGGCGAGAGATATCCCTCGAGGATCTTCGACGCGCAGGTGGTCGGCATGTCGGAAGTGACGATGTTGTCCTTGATGGCGATCGCCACGCCAGTCAACGGTCCCGCGGGGGCTGCGTCAATGCGAGCGGCCTCACGGTCGAGCACTTCCCGTGACCAGTGGAGCGTGGCATTCATTCCGCGCGCATCCGACTCCTTGAGCCGGAGCGCGGTCTGGTGGGCAAGGTGCGCCGCGTTCATTCCTCCGCCATCCCGCCGAGCCGCGGCACCACGAAGAAGCCCTCCTCGAACAGCGGTGCGAAACTCCCCGGCCCACGAGTCATGGGAATCGGCGCCACAACATCGGCGCGGAGCCGGACCTGATCCGGCCCCAGATTCACGGCGAGCTCATCCGGGGAGATATCGAGTTCCGACAGCTGCCCGACGAACGCCACGATCCCCTCGAGCTGCTCGGCGAGGGCGGGGACATCCGCCTCGGCGATGGCGAGTTCCGCGAGTTGTGCCACATGCCGCACCTCACCTGCCCCGATCGTCATGCCCCCTCCATGTCCCGCTCGAGCCCGGCAAAGGCGACGAGCAATTGCTTGGTACCTGTCTCGGGATCGTCGAACGCGACCGAGACCTTCAGGTCCTTCCCCGATCCAGTGAGGCCGAGAATCGCGCCACTCCCGAATCGGCGGTGTCGCACCCGTTCGCCCTTGATGTAGCGAGGGGCCGCCTGGTTCTCCGCGCCGGCCTCGGCGAGGCGTTCAGCGGCGAAGCTGTCATCGGCTGCGCGGGGCTGCGCCACCACATAGCTGCGGACCGGCTGCCCGGCGGGAGCGGCTCGGCGTCCGCTGGTTCCGCCGCGCTGGCCACCCCAATCCGTGCGCCAGCCCGACCCGGTCGAGATGCCACCCACCGCGAACGAGGTGCGCCGCTCTTCGATGAGCTCCGCCGGCAATTCGCGGAGGAAGCGGGAAGGCGTCGCCGGGCGCAGTTCCCCACCCCGACGTCGCGCGCGCGCCCAGGTGAGCATCAGCACATCCTTGGCGCGAGTGATGCCAACGTAACAGAGCCGGCGTTCCTCTTCGAGTCCGTCGATGGATTCGAGGGCGCGTCCGGAGGGGAAGAGGCCATCCTCCACTCCCGAGATGGCGACGATGGGCCATTCCAGTCCCTTGGACGTGTGCATCGTCATCATCGTCACACCATCCTCCTGCCCCTCACCCTGATCAATGGCGGAGAGGAGGGTCGCCTCGGCAAGGAAGCGCTGCAGCGGGGTGCCCTCCTCATCGGTAGGCGCGACCACCTCGGAGATTTCGGCTGCGGCGGCGAGCAGTTCGCGCACGTTCTCCCAGCGGTCGATTCCCTCGAGTCCCTCGGCGGTCAACAGTGCCTCATAGTCGAGCACGCGGATCACCTCTTCCATGACGTTCGCCGGAGCGGACTCGCCAACCCGATTCCGCAGGTCGTCGATCAGCGAGGTGAAGGTCACCAGCGCGGCGCGCAGGTTGGGACGCAATTCCACGATGGCGTCACCACGGGCGGCTGCGGCGAAGAGCGGGAGGTTCCACTGGCGGGCATGGACCGCGAGAATCGCCAGCGAGGAATCGCCCAATCCGCGGCGCGGCACGGCAACGGCGCGCAGAAATGCCTCGTCGTCGGCGGGATTGGCGAGAAGGCGCAGGTAGGCGAGCAGGTCCTTCACCTCGCGCCGGTCATAGAACGAAATGGCACCGACAATCCGGTACGGCACTCCGGCACGTCGGAAGGCCTCTTCGAGGGCCCGGGACTGTGCGTTGGTTCGGTAGAGCACGGCGCATTCCTGGTAGCCCGCCCCATCGCGATGGCGCGCCTGCAATTCCTTCGCGATCCACTCGGCCTCGTCCCGTTCATCGGCGGCGGCCGTCACGAGGATGCTCGACCCGCCGGGACGATGCGGCCGCAGGGTCTTGCCGATGCGGCCGATGTTGCGCGAGATCACCGCATTGGCCGCATCGAGAATGGGACGAGTCGAGCGGTAGTTCTCCTCCAGCTTGACGACTTTCGCCACGCCAAAGTCCTTCTGGAGGTCCTGCATGTTGCGCAGGTCGGCGCCCCGCCAGCCGTAGATGGACTGATCCTCGTCCCCGACGCCGAAGACGTTCCGGTGCTGTGCACCCAGAAACTTGATCAGTTCGTACTGGGCCCGATTGGTGTCCTGAAATTCGTCTACCAGCAAGAATTGGAAGCGCCGTTGCCAGCGCTCGAGCACGTCGGGATGCTTCCGGAAGAGCGCCAGCGGGTGCAGCATGAGGTCGTCGAAGTCCATCGCGTTTGCCCTGGCGAGGGCCGCTTGCATGCCCACGTACACATCGGCGGCCACCCGGACGGCCGCATCGTGCGGGGCGCTTCGCTCCAGCTCTTCCGCGCTCTGCATCTTGTTCTTCGCCCCGGAAACCAGATTGGAGATCAGCTTGGGCGGAAAGAGCTTCACCGGGTGGTCACGCTCGTCCATCACGCGCCGGATGAGGGAGAGTCGGTCGTCCTCGTCGTAGATGGTGAAGTCCCGCGAGAAGCCGAGCCGGTCCGCCTCGCGACGCAGGAGTCGGGCGGAGAGGGAGTGGAAGGTCCCGATCCAGAGCCCTGCAGGATCACGATTGAGGAGCGCGGCCACCCGCTCCTTCATCTCCTTGGCGGCCTTGTTGGTGAACGTCACCGAGAAGATCCGATCGGCCGGGACGCCATGGGTCTCGATCAGGTTGGCAATTCGAGTGGCCAGCACGCGTGTCTTGCCCGAGCCGGCACCCGCCACGACAAGGATGGGGCCGTGGACGTGTTCGACAGCCTCACGCTGGGCGGGGTTGAGGGCACGGAGCCAATCGCGTTCACTGGTCATGTCGTCGGGCTCACCTGGGGAAAGTGCATCACAAAAGTGGTGCCGCGTTCAGCAGTTTCGAGGGTGATCTCACCGCCGTGGGCTTCCTCGATCACGCGACGCACGAGGGCGAGCCCGATCCCCCACCCTCCGCGCTTGGTCGTGACGCCGGGGCTGAAGAGGGTCCGGCGGATCTCTCGCGGCACGCCCGGGCCATCGTCGCTCACCCGCATGACGGCGCCGTCGTGGTCGGACTCCGCGGCAATGATGATCTTGCCGTCGCGGCCCTGGAGCGCATCGATCGCGTTCTTCACCAGGGCCTCGAGTGCCCACTCGAGCAGGACCGAATCCCCCAGGATATTTGGACCGGCCCGCGGCGCGCGAACCTCGAGGGTGATCGCGTGGTTGAGCTTCGGCAGCCGGGGACGGAAGTAGTTGGCGACGCGCTCCGCGGTCGCGCCGAGGGCGATCGGGTCGCGTCGCGCGGGATTGCCGATCCGTTCGAAACGCTGCGCCACACGCTGCAGCCGATCGGCGTCGGCGTCAAGGAACTCGGCGATCTTCTCACGCGAGAGGCCCTCGGACCGCAGTTGTTCGATCCATCCCTGGAGCGAGGTGAGCGGCGTGCCCATCTGATGTGCCGCCTCCCTCGCCATGGCCACCCACATGCGATCACGCTGGGCGATCGTGGCGGCCCGGTAGGCAGTGATGCCCACCATCAGCATGACGAGCAGGGTGAAGACCTGCAGGGCGCCGATCGTGAGCAACAGACGCGTCGCGGGCACCGCGCCGTAGTGCACCACCGCAAAGCCGGGCACATCGATCGCCGGATTGATGCCATCGAGCTTCTTGGCGTACGCGAGCACGCGCGGGTCGTCGCGGGAGAAACCCGTCGTGTCGAACGGGAGGTTCAGCGAGGCCGTGACGCGTCCCGCGGTGTCGGTGATCACCAGCGGGATGCCAAGCTCGCCGATGCTCTGGCCGAGACGCAGCAGGATCGACATCTCATCGCTGCTGTCGGGGTTGTTGAGGGCCGCGTAGACGGTGGAGTAGATGCGGGACGCCGCGCGAGCCTCTTCTCGGAGGTGCCGTTGGACGAGGAAGGAAGAGCCAAGGCTGAGGCCCGCCAGAAGCGCCACCAACAGGACCGCTGCGCTCGGCGCGAAGCGGCTGAGGCGCGCCTTACGACCGCGGGACGAGGCGATCGGTCCCGACATAGGGGACCAGCGCGGCGGGAAGGATCACCGAACCGTCTACCTGCTGGCCGTTTTCGAGCAGGGCGATGATGGCGCGCGGGAAGGCCACGCCGGATGCGTTGAGCGTGTGCACGAATTCCGGCTTGGCACCCGGCGCAGGCCGGTAGCGAATGTTTGCCCGCCGCGCCTGAAAATCCGTGAAGGTGCTGGCACTCGACACTTCGAGCCAGGCGCCGACACCAGAACCCCACACTTCGAGGTCGAAGGTACAGGCACTCGAGAAACCGGTGTCGCCGGCCGCGAGCGCGAGCACGCGATACGGGAGCCCAAGTCGCTGGAGCACCGTCTCCGCCTGCAAGGTGATCAGCGCGTGGTCCTGCTCGCTCGCTTCAGGCTTGCAGAGGCGCACCAGCTCAACCTTGTCGAACTGATGGACCCGAATGAGGCCGCGTGTGTCCTTGCCGTGGGAGCCCGCCTCTCGGCGAAAGCACGGGGTGTAGGCGGTGAGCGTGATGGGCAGCACCGACGCGTCGAGGATTTCGTCGCGGTAGATGTTCGTCAGTGGCACTTCGGCGGTCGGGATGAGATACAGCGCATCCCGCTCGGAGAGGTAGAGATCTTCCTGGAACTTCGGCAGCTGCCCAGTTCCCCGCACGCTCGCTTCGTTCACCAGGTACGGCGGCTGCACCTCAAGGTAGCCATGCTCCGTGGTGTGCAGGTCGAGCATGAAGTTCGCGAGTGCACGCACGAGTCTGGCCCCCTGCCCGGTGAAGAGCGGGAAGCCGGTCCCGGCGAGCTTGGCGCCGCGCGTCATGTCGAAGAGGCCGAGGGCTGCGCCCAGCTCCCAGTGGGGTTTGGGCGTGAAGTCGAAGGTTGGCGGCGTGCCCCACTCCCGCACCACGCGGTTGGCGGTGGCGTCCCCATCGGGCGCCGAGTCGAGGACGAAGTTCGGAATGGCCGCGAGGTGGCCCTCAAGCAGGAGCTCGGTGTCGCGAAGATCCGCCTCGAGCCCACGCACCCGTTCCCCCGACTGCTTCAACTCGGCAAGCAGGTCATCCGACGGGAGCTTTTCGCGCTTCCGTCGGGCCACCGCTTCGGTCTGCAGGTTGCGCTCGGCCTGAAGGCGTTCGACCTGGCCGATGGATTCGCGACGGCGGGTATCGAGTTCGAGGGCGCGGTCCAGTTGTTGGAGGGCCTCAGTGTCGAGGCGCCGAGCCAGATCGGCACGAGCCGACGCGGGATCCTGGCGGAGACGTCGGACGTCAATCATCGATCACTTCGTCGGGACGCCGGTTGCCAGGCTCCGGTATCCACAGTTGACGTTGGCGAGCACCTGCATCTTCATGGTGTGCTGCGTCTCATCGAAGCTGAGAATCTGCAACTTGGCATACTCGGGGACACCCAGTGAACAGGCGATCCGGGAGCGCGCCGCGATGACGTCGCCGACGGCAATCGGCAGGGTGTCGTCGGCGATGTAGCCACTGGATGGAGCTGAGGTCAGGTTGTCGAACGAGACGCTGACCTTCTGCAGCCCGGGGTCGGTGCTTCCGGACGATCCCAGCCCAAGCACCTGCAGCGGGAGCAGCACGTGGCGTCCGGCACCGTCGATGGTGTAAACGAAGTCGAAGGCCGCCGACTGATCGGTCCGGATCGGCAGCCCGTCAGCAACGGAATACGCCGCCGGCCACCGCAATTCTGCGCCAATCAACGCGCCGAGGGTCACGGTATCGACCGCGTTGGACATCTGGGCCGGGTAGAGCTGGTTGCCACTGCACGCTGCGGCCGCGATCGCGGTCGCCAGGAGGTACGGGAATGCCTTCATGAAGAGAAGGTTAGACCGCTGACCGACACGCGGCAACCCGCCGTCATTGCTTGACTTCGCCGCTGCGCTGATCATAGGTTGGCCCGTCCCTCCACCCGCCGGGAGACCCATTGATGCAACCGCTCCGGTCCATCCTCACTGCCCTCGCCGAACGCCCCGACGTGGCCGGGGTGGCCGTGGTGAGCGACGAGGGGCTCATCGTCGAATCGGTGCTGCCGCCGCCTCTCGACCCCGACGCAGTCGCCGCGCACGCGGTGACCGTCCTCCGGCACTTGAGCTCGCTCACCTCGGCGGTGGGTCAGGGGGAGCCGCGACAGGTGGTCTCCGAAAACAGTGGCGGCGTGGTGGTGCTGCACCGTCTTCGGGGTGGAGCGACGCTCCTCGTCGTCGCCGCCCACGACGGCGACTTGGGTACGCTGCTCTACGAGCTGCGGCGGCATGCCCCTGCCCTCGAACAGTTGATTTAGGGAGCATCTGATGCAATGGGCAGTGCTTCTGGCGGGCGGCTCGGGCACCCGATTCTGGCCCCTCTCCTCACCAGGCCAACCCAAGCAGCTCCTCCCACTCGCCGGTCCGCGATCGAGCGCAGAGGAGGCAGTGGACCGTCTGGCAGGCTTCATCCCGCCCGAACGGATCTTGGTCGTTTCCGGGGCGAGGCTCGCAGAGCAGCTCCAGAAGAAGCTGACCGTGCCGCCCGAGAACTACCTGATTGAACCGCGGGCGGCGTCCACCGGACCGGCGCTGGTCTGGGCCACCCTCGAGGCCGCCACGCGAGATCCCGAGGCGGCGATCGTCTCGATGCATGCCGACTGGGCCGTCAGCGACCCTGCCGCGTTCGCCACCACTGCGGCGATCGCGCTCGAAACGGCAGGCCGGCATCGTCGCTTGGTCACCGTGGGAATCGTCCCTTCGCGACCGGAAACCGGCTTCGGCTATATCGTGCCAGGGGATCGTCTCGATTCCGCAGCACGGGCCGTCCAGCGGTTCGTGGAGAAGCCCGACGCCGCCCGAGCGCTGGACCTGATGGCCGACGGTGCCCTTTGGAACAGTGGCCTCTTCGCCTGGCGGGCCGACGACCTCCGGCGCGAGGTCGAAACCCATACCAACGAAATCGCGCCCTACCTGCCCATGCTCGATGCCGGGGACGTCGCCGCGTTCTTCCGCGAAGTGCGCGAGGTTTCCATCGACGTGGGGCTGTTCGAACGGAGCGAGGCGGTCGCCGTCATCACCGGCGACTTTGCCTGGGACGACATTGGCACGTGGGAGGCACTGGCACGGGTGCGTCCGCGAGACCGCCGCGGCAATATCGTGCAGGGACTTGTCACCTTGGTGGACTGCAGCGACTGCATTGTCTGGAATGATGGACCCCCGATGGTGCTGAGTGGCGTTCGCGACCTGGTGGTGGTGCACGCCAACTACCGAACGTTGGTGCTCGACCGGGCGCGCGCGCCCGACCTGAAAAAGACCCTCGACGCGCTGCCGACCTCGGTGCGCGAACTGGAATGACATGACTGAGATCTACCTGCTCGAACCGACTGCCCCGGGCCACGCCTGGGCGCCTTTCGCCGGCGCCGTTCCCCTCAGCGAACTGCGCGCTGGAGCGTGGCTCCTCCATGAGCGTTGGTCGCGAGCCATCCATGGCACTGTGCGTGGCATCGTGGCCGCTCACGTGGACGGCCCCCGCCCGACGCGGGCCATTCCGCTGGTCCGTCCCGAGGCCCTCGTCGGGCCAGCATGGGTGGTGGACGCGACCTTCGCTCCCAAGCTGCCGATGCGGGACGTCGGCGAGAGCCGTCGCCTGATTCATGCCGGTCAGGATGTCGCCTGGCGACTCGAGGCCGGTGAGGCATGGAGTGGCCCTTTCACGGACGGCAACGGCGTGGTGGTCGAGGGTCGCCCGCTTCAGGGTACTTGGGAGCTGATCACGGCGCTCGAGCAGTTCCTCTTCACCGACACGCTCGCCTCGCTCGACGGCCGGAGCGACGCCATCCCGGCCGGGGTGACGGTGCTCGGGAATCCGGATGCGATCTCTCTCCGCGGGGCTGAGCTCGAACCTGGCGTGGTGCTCGATGCCAGACAGGGCGGCATCATCCTCGACGCGGGCGTGCAGGTGCGCTCGGGTACGCGCATCGACGGTCCGTTCTGGGCGCGCGAGGGGAGTGTGCTCGCCGGCGGCACGTTCCGGGTGGTGAGTGTCGGCCCACACTGCCGACTCCACGGGGAGATCAGCACCTCGGTGTTCACCGGCTACGCCAACAAGAGTCACGACGGTTTCCTGGGGCATTCCGTGGTCGGCCCGTGGGTCAATCTCGGCGCCGGCACCATCACGTCGAACCTGAAGAACACCTACGGTCCCATCCGCCTCGACGTCGGACCCACCCGAATCGAGACCGGCCGCACCAATCTCGGCTCGTTGATCGGACCGCACGTGAAGACGGCGATCGGGACGCTGCTCCCCACCGGCGCGGTGCTCGGTGCAGGCGCCCAGCTCTTCGGGGCTCCGCGTGCGCCGAAATATGTCGCTCCGTTTGCGTGGGGTGGTGAGGCCGACGCGCGGATCGAGGTCGAGGCCTTCATCGAGATGGCGAAGCGGGTGATGCCACGCCGCGATGTCGCGGTCGATGCCAAGATGGAGTCCTCGCTCCGCGCCATGCACCAGCGACTCACCACCGGCTGAGCGGCACGCGCATGGCGGATGCAACGCTCTTCGTTCTCGGCTCCGGTTCGAAGGGCAACGCCTTCGTGGTGCAATGGCTGAACGAGACGCTCCTGCTCGACGTCGGCTTCTCCGCGCGGGAAGTGGAGCGGCGGATGGAACTCGCCGGCCTCGATCCGGCCACGCTTGTCGGCCTCGCCCTCACCCACGAGCATGGCGACCATGCGTCGGGGGCGACCCGACTCGCCCGACGCCATGACATTCCCCTGCTCGCCTCCTTCGGCACCTGGCAGGCACTCGCCAAGGGAGGGGAGCCGTGCGCCTTCCATCCCATCGGCTCGAACCGGGCATTCGAAGTCGGCAGCTTTGCGGTGCGAGCATCACCGACCTCACACGATGCCGCCGAGCCGGTGGCACTCGGCGTGACGCTGCCGAGTGGCGTCTCCATCGGCGTGGCGACTGACCTCGGCCGACCGACTCAGTCCGTCCGCTGGTTCCTCCGCGAGCGAACCTGCCTCGTGCTCGAGGCCAATCACGACGAACTGCTGCTCCGCACCAGTGGCTATCCCGCCGTGGTGCAGCAGCGCATTGCCGGAAGCGGCGGGCACCTTTCCAACCTCGACGCCGCACGCCTGCTCGAGGACGTTCATCATGACGCTCTGCGAACCGTCGTGCTCGCCCACCTCAGCCAGCGCTGCAACACGGTCGAAGCGGCTCGGGCCGTCGTCCTCCCCGCCCTGCTTGCCCGTGGATTCGACGGCGCCCTCATCTTCGCCGAACAACAGGGCCCGATGGCCCCCATCCCGCTTCACCCGCCACATCAGGCCACGCTCTTCGATTGACTCGGCCACTCCCAAACGCAAACGGCCCCGCACCGTGGCGGGGCCGTGCGATGGAACGACGAGAACGAAAGCTCAGGGTACGTTGCCCGAGTCTCCCGGAATCTTGGCTCCCGCCGGTAGCGGTGTTGGCGGCCCCACGCGCTGCAGGGTGACCGCTTTCTGCAGGTCGCCACCGGAGAGCGTCAAGGCAGATCCTTTCACCTTGAGCTGATAGGTCTCCCATTCCCCACCGATCAGGATGGAGATCTCTTTCTCACCCTTGGGCAAGCGCCACCGCACGGTCTCCTTCCCCCACGAGGCGGAGGAATCGGCGCGGATGATCACCTCTCGCGGCCCATTCTTGACGTCCTTGCCGGCCTTCACCCGCCAGGTGCCGGTAACGTTGAGACCCTTCTGCGCCAGCAGAGGAGCCTGACCACAGAGAACGAGGAAACCAAGAACGAAGATGATCCGACGCACCGAGATTGCTCCAGCGAGAGTGACATGTTGCCGCGAAAGGTAACGATTCTGCGCAGTCGACCAACACATCGCCGGGCACCGCATCACGGCGGGACGAGGGGCATCAGACTTCCGTGAGTTTCCACCGGCCGCGGCGAAAGAGGAGTGCGGCGGCCCCAGCCAGCAGGGAGAACGCGATCGAGATCGCGATGAATCCACCGGTCGGCCCAAGCCCGAACGTGGTGGCCAGGAGCCACGCCAGCGGGATCTGGACGCACCAGAATACCAGGAAGTTGAGCCAGGTCGGCGTCCACGTGTCCCCTGCCCCGTTGAAGGCCTGGGTGAGGACCATCCCGAAGGCATAGAGCGGGAAGCCGGCGGACATGATCCGCAGCGCCAAGGCCGCCCCCCGGGCCGTTTCCGGATCGTGCCCGAACCAGGAACTCATCACCGGGGCAAAGATCACGAACAGCACGGCGAGCACCGCCAGAAACGCGAAGTTGTAGCGACAGGCAATCCACACTGATTGCTCTGCCCGCTCAGGCTTGTGCGCCCCGAGGTTCTGGCCAACCATGGTCGCGGCAGCGCTCGCGAGCCCCCATGCCGGAAGAATGGCGAAGATGACGATCCGGATGGCGATGGTATAGCCCGCAAGCGCAACGCTTCCGAAGGTCGCAATGATCCGCATCATCCCGATCCAGCTCGAAGAGCCCACCAGGAATTGGAGCGTCGCCGAGGCACCAATCCCAAGCAGGCTCCGGATCACCGCCAGATCGGGAACAAAGTGCCGCAGGGTGACATGGAGTCGATTGTTCGGCCGCACCAGGGCGACGAATGCCAGCGATGCCCCGATGCCTCGTCCGATCGTCGTCGCCACTGCCGCACCGGTCACCCCGAGTTGGGGAAAGGGTCCCACACCGAAAATCAGGCACGGCCCCAATACGATGTTCACACCGTTGGAGATCCAGAGCACGCGCATCGCAATGGCGGGGTCACCTGCCCCGCGGAAGGCGGCGTTGAGCAGGAAGAGCAGGATGACGGTGGCCTCGCCCCCCAGCATGACTCGCGCGAAGCCGGTCCCCACGGCAAGCACATCGGGTGAAGCGCCCATGAGCGCGAGCAGGTGCGGCGCGTAGAGGGAGCCGAAGGTCCCCAGGATGGCCGCCAACACGATGCCGAAGAGCACCGCCTGGGCCGCGGCGTGTGCCGCACCGTCGCCATCCTTTTCGCCGACGCGGCGGGCAACGACCGCCGTGACGGCCATGCCAAGTCCCATCGCCAGTGCGTAGACCAGCGCGAGCAGCGATTCAGTGAGTCCCACCGCGGCCACGGCCGCTGGTCCCAGCTTCGACACGAAGAAGATGTCGGAGACGGCGAAGATGCTCTCCATCACCATCTCGAGCACCATCGGGATGGCCAGGAGAATCACCGCGCGTCCGATTGGGGCGTCGGTAAAATCGAGGTGCGAGCCACGCAGCGCTTCGCGAATCGTGCCCCAAGCGGTTGCCGGGGGCACGATCGTCGTTCCGGGGGCGTCAGGCACTCATTGGGCGGGCTGCAACATCCGCTCCCGAATGGCCTTGAATTCCGTCCCGGCCTTCCACGCCGGCCAGGTGGCCGCGTTGGCGACCCGCGCCCCCGTGTTGAGCAGCAGGTTCAGGTCGTCGACAGCGCCGCTCAGGTCCCAGTCCGGCTTCACTTCGTCGGACGGTTTGTGGTAGTCGTTGTCGGTATACTCGTCGCGCTTCTGCTTGCCATAACCCGCGGGCTTGCCGATATACTCGACACCATTGTCGAGGAACATCGCCGGCACACCCTGCTTGGCGAACTCAAAGTGATCGGAACGGTAGTACAACCCCTTCTCTGGCTCGGGATCGGGCGAGAGCGTTCGCCCCTTCCCGGTCGCCACGGAATCGAGCACATCCTCAAGTGTGGTTGCGCCCTTCCCGATCACCACCAGGTCGGTCGTCTTCCCCCATTGATTGACACCGTCAATGTTGAAGTCCGCAACGGTCTTGGCCAGCGGGTAGAGCGGATTCTCGGCGTAGAATCTGGCGCCGAGCAGGCCCTTCTCCTCCGCGGTCACGACCAGGAAGAGAATGGAACGCTTGGGCGCGGGAGAGAGCGCCTTGAATGCCTTCGCCAGCTCGAGGACGGCGGCGGTCCCGGAGGCGTTGTCGATCGCCCCGTTGAAGATTGAATCGCCGTTGACCGGCTGTCCGATGCCGAGGTGATCCCAGTGGGCGGTGTAGACGACGTATTCGTTCTTGAGCTTCGGATCAGAACCCGGCACCATCGCGATCACGTTCTGGGTGCTCACGGTACGCACGGCATTCTTCAGGCGAATGGTCGCGGTGGCGCCAAGCGCCACCGGCTTGAAGTCACGGGAGCGCGCCGCACGTTGAAGGGCGTCGAAGTCCTTGCCCGCCGCGGCGAAGAGTGCCTTCGCCTTGTCCACCGTGATCCACGACTCGATCGCCACTCGTCCGGCGTTGCCATCGGTGTGTTCGACATCCATGTTCTCGCCACCCCAGCTGTCGGAGACCACCGACCAGGGATAGCCCGCCGGCACCGTCTGGTGGACGATGATCGCGGCGGCCGCGCCCTTGCGACTCGCCTCTTCGTACTTGTAGGTCCAGCGGCCGTAGTAGGTCATTGCGTCACCGCGAAAGACGGCGGGGTCCAACTTGGTGGAATCGGCGGGATCGGGAACTGGCGGATCGTTGACCAGCATCACGATCGTCTTTCCCTTCACATCCATCCCCTTGTAGTCATCCCATTGATACTCCGGTGCATCGACACCATATCCCACGAAGACGATATCGCTGTTCACCACGTCCACCTGGGGCGTTTCGCGCCGGGAGGCCGCGACGTAGTCCGTCCGAAAGGTCATCGGGATGCTCGTGCCACCGGCGCGGAGTTCCATCGTGGGCGTGGCGGTGAATCCCATCAGCTTCACCGGCTGGGTCCAGCTGCCGTCTGGATTACCGGGTTCAAGCCCGAGCGCCTTGAACTGGTTGGTGAGGTAGCGCACGACCTTGGTTTCGGCGCGGGTTCCCGGGCCCCGTCCCTCCATCGAGTCGGCGGAGAGGTCCGTGATGTGCTGGAGCAGGCCCTCGGCGGTGATGGTCGAGGGGACCTCCTTGGCGGCACTGGATCGGCCGCAGGCCACGAGCGGAAGCACGAGGGAGAGCAACGCCAGCGAGCGCAGGGAACGCGACATGAGGAGACTCCAGCACGGCGAGAGGAAGGACGTAAAGAAAACCGGCGGGGCGGGAAATGCGACACGGGCGCCCGTTGGGGCGCCCGCGTGCATTCGTGAACCCGGTGCGCCGCCGGTAGCGGCGTGACACGGAGGGGCGAGGCATGCCTCGCCCCTCCGCGGCACCATCATACCGGGTGCCCGATCAGTACATCCCACCCATGCCACCGCCACCGCCACCACCCATCGGCATCGACGGCTTGTCTTCCTTCTTCTCCACGATGACGCACTCGGTGGTGAGCAGCAGCCCCGCGATCGACGCGGCATTCTGCAGCGCGGTACGAGTGACCTTGGTCGGGTCGATCACGCCGGCCTTCATCATGTCCTCATACACGTCGGTCGAGGCGTTGTAGCCGAACGCCTTGTCCTTCGATTCCTTCACGCGGGCCACGACGATCGAGCCCTCGACACCAGCATTGATCGCGATGGCGCGGATCGGCTCCTCGATGGCGCGACGAATGATCTCGACGCCGATCTTCTCATCGCCCGTGCCCTTGATCTTGTCGAGCACCGACTGACAGCGCAGCAGTGCAACGCCGCCGCCCGGAACGATGCCCTCTTCGACGGCCGCACGGGTCGCGTGCAGGGCGTCCTCGACACGGGCCTTCTTCTCCTTCATTTCCGTCTCGGTCGCGGCCCCGACGTGGATCACGGCGACGCCACCGGCGAGCTTGGCCAGACGCTCCTGGAGCTTCTCGCGGTCATAGTCGGACGTGCTCTTGTCGATCGCGCCACGGATCTCGGCGATGCGGCCCTGGATATCGGTATCCTTGCCCTTGCCGTCGATGACCGTGGTGTTGTCCTTGTCGATCACGACGCGCTTCGCCTGGCCGAGCTCGGCGAGGGTGGCGTTCTCGAGCTTGAAGCCGACTTCCTCGGAAATGACCTGGCCCGCCGTGAGAATGGCGATGTCACGGAGCATTTCCTTGCGGCGATCCCCGAAGCCCGGCGCCTTGACGGCGGCGACCTTCAGCGTGCCACGGAGCTTGTTGACGACCAGCGTCGCGAGCGCCTCGCCTTCGACGTCCTCGGCGATGATGAGCAACGGCTTGCCAGTCTGGGCGACCTTCTCCAGGACCGGAAGGAGCTCCTTCATCGACGCGACCTTCTTGTCATGGATCAGGATGTAGGGCGTGTCGAGCACCACTTCCATCCCTTCCGGATCGGTCACGAAGTACGGCGAGAGGTAGCCGCGATCGAACTGCATCCCTTCGACGGTCTCGAGGGTGGTCTCGAGGCCCTTGGCCTCCTCGACCGTGATCACGCCTTCCTTGCCGACCTTCTCCATCGCCTCGGCAATCTTCTTGCCGATCTCGGCATCACTGTTGGCCGAAATGGTGCCGACCTGGGTGATTTCCTTGTTGCTGGTGGCGGGGACCGAGATGCTCTTCAGCTCGGCCACGATCGCCTCGACCGCCTTGTCGATGCCGCGCTTCAGCTCCATCGGATTGGAGCCGGCGGTGACGTTCTTGAGGCCTTCGCGGAAGATCGCCTGCGCCAACACGGTTGCGGTGGTGGTGCCGTCGCCAGCCAGGTCGGAGGTCTTGGTCGCGACTTCCTTCACCATCTGCGCGCCCATGTTCTCGATCGGGTCGGACAGCTCCACTTCCTTCGCCACGGTGACACCATCCTTGGTGACCGTCGGCGAACCGAACTTCTTGTCGATCACGACATTGCGCCCCTTGGGGCCGAGCGTCACCTTGACCGCCTCGGCGAGGGCGTCGACGCCCTTCTTCAGCTTGGCGCGCGCGTCGACGTCGAACATCAATTCCTTTGCAGCCATTCGTATCTCTCCCGTCAGGTACCGTAGGTGGAATTCAGCTCAGTTTCGCGAGAATGTCGGTAGCCTTGATGATCATGACCTCTTCGCCATCGACCGTGAACGGCGTCCCGCTGTACTTCCCGTAGATCACCTTATCGCCGACCTTGACCGGCACCGGGAGCAGCTTGCCCTCGTCGCTGGTCCGACCGGGCCCGACCGCGATGACTTCGCCGGTCGTCGGCTTCTCTTTGGCGGTATCGGGGATGTACAGCCCGCCGCGCATCGTCTCGCCGTCCTCCGAGGGACGGATCACGACACGGTCCTCGAACGGGGTGAGGGTCGTCTTGCTCTTGCTCGCACTCGCCATGGGCCCAACCTCCAACGTGAACGTGGATCGGTAAGTCACTATTTTGCAATACTTTGGCAGTCAGTGACGTCGACTGCCAACAGATGCCAAAGCTAAGGGTTTGGCCTCGCAGGTCAACCCGGGGTTCTTGATTGGCAATCGGCATGCCTGACTGATAAGCCAAAATGACACACTCCCAAGCCGCCCAGGATGCCTGCAACCAGACGGCCGCCATCTGCGTTACCTTTGGCCAACGATGCCGGCCGAGTCGGCAGTGGACCACCCCACCGCAGCGAGGATCGACATGTTTGCGCTCGTCACCGCCACCGCCCTGTTGCTGAGCCACCCCGCCCCAGCCCCGGGGGCGACCCTGACGGTCACGGTCGATTCGGCCCGCCACTACGTCACCCTGACCTCCGGCAAGTACGACCTCCCCGCCGGCACCGGTGATAGTCATTCGGGGATGTCGGGCATGTCCGGCATGGCGGGGATGTCGATGGTGGAGTCGAAGCTGATGCGCTTCACTTTTCCAGTGGACGGCTGGTTGCGCGGCGTCAAGCTCAAGATCACCGACCAGAACGGCAAGGTGCTGTCGCGCCGATTCATTCATCACATCAACGTGGTCAACTTCAGTCGGCGGCAGCTCTTCTACCCGGTACCGGAGCGGATCATCGCCCTCGGCCAGGAAACCGAAGACGTGCGTCTGCCCGCGACCGTCGGCATTCCGGTGAACTCCACGATGCCGATGGCGCTGCTGATCATGTTCGACAACGAAACCAAGGCGGAAGTGAAGGGCGTCACGGTGGAGATGAGCATCGAGTATTCGCCCACCAACCTGGTCCCGCGGCCACTCAGCGTGCTTCCCGGCTACATGGACGTGGTCAACCCGATCGCTCATGACGTGGACTTCGACTTGCCGCCCGGCGAGACCAGCTACCACGCGGAATTCAAGCTGCAGCTCCCCGGTCGCATCATCGGCGTGGGCGGTCACGCGCACGATTTCGCCACCGGCCTCTCGCTGCTTGACGTGACCAACGGCACGCCGAAGACGGTCGTGAAGCTCAAGACCACGCTGCACAGCGACGGCCACCTGCTGGCGATCGAGCGCCAGCTTCCCGGCGTGACTGGTGCTGGGATTCACCTCACCCAAGGGCACACCTATCGTCTGGTCGGGACATACAACAACACCACCGGCAAGCTGCTCACCAAGGGCGCCATGCTCCACATGGTCATGCTCTTCGCCCCGGACAAGGCGGACCAGTGGCCGAGGGTGAATCCTGCCGACAACGATTGGAAGCGGGACGTCGCACGCCTGGAAGCGAATGGCGGCGGGACGGACGACATGAAGGGAATGAAGATGGACCACTAGGCGACTATTCGATCACCCTCCGGACACCGACCCAGCGCTTGAGCCAGGTGTGCCCATCGCGATCGTCCTCGCTGAGCTGGCTGAGTCGCACGCCGCTCGAGGCGCTGTGGATGAACTTTCCCTCGCCGACGTAGAGGCCGACATGGGTGACGCTGTCACCGCGTTCGGCGAAGGTGAGCAGGTCTCCCGGCAACAGCAGATCCATCTGCCGGCGGATCGCCGTGCCCGCACGGGCTTGCCCTTGCGACGTTCGCGGAATGGAAATCCCGTGCTGGCGATACGCATAGTAGATCAGCCCCGAACAATCAAAGCCGCCGTCCCCGTCACCGGTGCCGCCCCAGACATAGGGTGAGCCCATCGACTCCAGCGCCGTGGTGATGACGTTGTCAATCTGGCGCGCCTTCGCCTCGGGGATGCCATTGGCCCGGAGCACCTCGGCAGTGTTGCGCGGCAGCCAGAGACCGAGCGCCTCCGGATGCAGGACGCCATTGTTCCGATGGGGATTGTGCCAGCCAAAGGCAGCGGCGATTTCAAACCCGTCGCGTCCCTCGATCGTAAGACTCCGCCACCGGCCCTCGGCCATCAGATGGAACGGGCCGACCGAGACGATCGACATCCTCGCACCCACTGACGCGCTCGCCCAGAGTTTCTTCTGGCCATCGGTACCCAGTCCAGCTCCGCCGCCAGCGAAGAAGGTGGGGATGCCCTGGTTGCTGCTGAAGAGGGTGACCTCCGCTCCCAAGCCATAGAGCCGACCGGGCTCCGGGCGAGCGCCAGGGAGCACCAGGAAAGAGGCATCGAGGCCAATGGGCCCCACCACATCACGCTCGACGGTGGCACGAAAGCTCGACTCTTCTGGCGATCCCGCGAGAACCCGCCCTGCCGTCACGAAGAAGCCCTGCTGCGCCCACGCCGCCACCGGGCGCGTGGCGAGGAGCGCGAGCACGAGGGGAGCGAGGTGGCGAGCAGTGGGTTTCATGAAGGACCGTCTCCTGCGGCAGGTCGCTCGGACTCGAACAGTTCGCCAACCGCCTTTCCTTCGGGGACGCCGCCCTGCGTGACGGCCAGGGCGTGACGAAGTTCGGGATTGCGCCGAAGCAGTTTCATCCAAAGCCGAATGCCAAGCACCGAGCCCGTCAGGCCAGCCAAGACGACGATGATCAGGCCGGTCTTGGTGCTGAACCTGGGCGCCACCAGTGCGGCGAGATAGGCACCGATCGCCGCGGCAAGGATGATGATCAGTGGGGTGAGCAGCCACCCTGCCAGACGAATGACGAGCCGCACGATGCGCCAGGTCATCCGCCGATGTCCGTCACGCGCGGCGGTTGCCGATTCCGGTGAGCAGCGTTCCGAGGGCGAGTGCAGGCATCACTGCCACGGCAAAGGTCGCCACATGCCATTCCGCCCCTGGGAAATGCAGGACCGTCGCCGCCGATCCCACCACGGCCGTCAGCACGGCGACGATGACGATGGCGGTCGGCACTGAGGCGTCGTTGCCAGACTTGGCGGCGAGATTGGCAAGAATCCAGGCGCCGAGCCAGGAGATCAGCGTTCCTGCCATCCACCAGACCGGCATGTACCACCAATTGGAGAAACCGCCGATTTGGTCCCAGCGGTTGGTGTAGGTATGCAACGGCTGCAGAATGGCGACGTTGAGTACGAGAAACGCCCAAGTGGCGCCGAGGCCGATCCCGGCCGCTCCGGCGATCCCCTCGATGGTGCGAGCCCGCGTCTGCACACCAGGCCAGAAGCTGGTGATCGCAGCGCCGATGGCGACCATAAGCCCGGTCAGCGCGTGGTCGGCGGTTCCCTCGAGATTGCGGTTGATGAGCGAGACGATCAGCACGCAGGCCGCCTGAACGAAGCCCAAGATGATCGATCCGCGAACGATGCGAGGAACGTCCGTCATGTCGATGGAGCTGTCGATACGCGCTGCGGTGGCCATGGATTGGGATCTCCGGAGTAAGTACCAGCAACGCGCTAAGTTAGCCACCCTCCCGGGGGGAGGCCAAGGCCCTGCCTCCGGGCGCTAGAGCGCCCACGCGAGCAGGACGGCGACATCGGTGAGGGCCCACGCCCACAGGGCCTGATACATGCCCGCCTGATGCTCACGGGTGGACCATCGCCGGGCGTTCCGATACCACGGGAGGAGGACGGCGGCCCACCCCACCAGCGAGACCGCCAGACCACCCCACCTGAGCGAGGCAGCCCTGCCGGCCCAGTCACTCTGGAGGGCGGCCAACGAGAAGAGGCCGAAGGCGAGCGCCGTGGCGACAATGGCGAGCAGGAGGCTTCCTCTCGCTCCCAGTCGAAGGGCGAAGGTCCGATCCCCCCTCGCCCGGTCTTCGTCCATCTGGTACAGCTGGGTCAGCGGGTAGAGCGCGCCGAAGAGCGGAAAGAAGGCCCAGAAGATCAGGTGGTGGCGCAGGTCGATGGATTGGCCGGTGATCAACCACCCGGCGTAGGGCGACAGGGTACCGAAGCCGAGCATGTTGATGAGCCAATCCGCGCCCGCGATCCCCTTGAGCCTGACCGGAGGAACAGAGTAGAGAATCGACAGCACCAGGCAGATGCTGTAGACGATGCGGAAGCCGTTCGGCAGCGCGCGCGTCAGCCCGAGTCCGAACACCATCAGGGCGAGCGCGAACCCGGCGAGGTAGCGGGGTGGCGCAGGCGGCCGCCGCAGAAAGGCAATGTCGCCGGTGTCGTGATCGAAGGCGGAGTTGAGCGCCAGCGTCCCGCCATTCAGCGCGATCACCCACGCCGTGATGCCAAGCCATGCCGGTGAGTCGAGGCGATGCAGCCCCGAGGCGAGCCACCAGCCTAGGGTGGTGTGGGCGGCCATGATCGGCCACTCCGCCGGTCGGAGGTGGAGCAGGTACGGGGTGATGGGGCCGAGCCGACGGTCGACGAGTTGTCGGAAGGGCGACAGCTCGAGTTCGTCGTGACCACTGCTCACCTGACCAGCCCCATGGCTTCGGCGGCAACTCGCAATCCATGCAGCGTGAGGTCGGGGTCGACGACGTCAATGGTCGTCGTCAGCGTGGTCACCAGCGTCGCGAGTCCCCCGGTGGCGATGACTCGCGGCTTCGCGCCACCGGGCCATTCGGCCTGGATCCGCCGAATCATGCCGTCCACGGCGTCGGCCGTCCCGAACAGGACACCGCCACGGATATGGTCGTCGGTGCGCCGCCCGATGGCATGCGTGGGCGCCACCAGTTCCGTCGCGGTGAGCTTGGCGGCCTTCCGCACCAGCTGCTCGGCCGAGGTGCGCACTCCGGGCATGATCGACCCACCGATGAACCGGCGATCAGCCGTGACGCAATCGAAGGTGGTGGCGGTGCCGAAGTCGACCACGACGGCATCCCCGGGATAGAGGGCCAGTGCCCCGAGGACATTGGCGATCCGGTCGGCACCGACAGCGAGCGGTTCATCGACATCGAGGACGATCGGGAGATCCGCCCGGGCATCCACCACGCCGACGTTGGCGGTCACGGCCGAGCGCACTGCGCTGAGAATGGGCTGGGTGGCAGTTGGGGCGACCGAGGCAAGACAGGCGGCCCCGATCTCAGCAGGAGAATGGCCGGCCCGGACCAGAAACGCCTCGAGCGCCACCGCCCACTCGTCGGGGGTCCGCTCCGCGACGGTGGTCATGCGCCAGTGGCCGCGCAGTTCCTTGCCGTGGAAGAGCCCAACCGTCACTTCGGTATTGCCGATATCGAGGGCGAGGAGCATGCAGGGAATCTTGCCTCAGTGAGGAGTCGAGGCCACCCCTCCGAGCACCTCGCGGACGGGACCGCTGTCCAACCGGACGCGGAGGGCCCCGCCGGCGGTGATGCCTTCGGCCGTCCCGACCAGCGGGGTGGTCAGCTGCTGGCCAGCCAGTGCATCGCGCTGTGCGAAGGCCGCCAGCTCCATCGGTGTGAGCGAGCCTGCTGAGCGGGCAGCACGAGCGATCGCCGCCGCGACCACCGGCGCCAGCGTTTCAACGGAAACGGCAGGATCCCAGTCGGCGAGTCGCGCGGCGGAAACGCGCAGGGATTCGGGCAACGGATTCTGCACATTCAGCCCGACGCCGATGACAACCCATTGGCAGCGCTCGCCCGCCCAGCGCGCCTCGCAGAGGATACCGGCGAGTTTGCGCCGCGCGACGAGGAGGTCGTTCGGCCACTTGATCTCGACGCGTGGGAGTGCCGGGCAGGCGAGTTCGAGCGCAGCTGCGAGGGCCAAGCCCACCCGAAGCGAGAGTGCCTCGAGCGCATCGGTTCGCGAGGGCCGTGCCACCAGCGAGAGCCAGAGGCCGCCGAGATCGGAATCCCAGGCGCGGCCTCGGGTTCCCCTCCCCGCCCACTGACGGGCGGCGACGATGGTCGTGCCATGCCCGGCGCCGCGCACCGCGGCCGCATGCGCCGCCTCCATCGTGCTGCCGACCGCGCTGAGCCGGATCAGTTCAGGAGGCATTGCCCTGCATGACCCCCAGGGCGAGGAGCAGGAAGATCACTGCGCCAAACGCAATGCGATACCAGGCGAAGACCACGAACGAGTGCCGTTCGACAAACCGCAGCAGGGCGCGGATCACCAGCAAGGCGGAAAGAAATGCGACCACGAGTCCGATGCCGAACATCGGTAGGTCGGCCGCGCTGAAGAGCTCTCTGCTCTGCAACATGTCATACCCAGTTGCCGCCACAAGGGTGGGAATGGCGAGGAGAAAAGAGAACTCGGTGGCAATCGGACGGGTAAGGCCGAGCAGGTAGCCGCCCAGAATGGTCGCTGCCGCGCGCGAGGTGCCCGGCACCAGCGAGAGCACCTGGGCGAGCCCTACGCCGAATGCCTGCCGATAGGTGAGGTCATGCACATCCGTGGTGCGACTCACGGGCTGTTGCCGTTCCACCACGAGAATCGCGAACCCGCCGACCACCAGGGTGGCAGCGACGACCGCGGGGTTGAACAGCGCCGCCTTGATCCAGTGGTGCAGCAGCAGCCCGACCACAGCGGCCGGCACGAAGGCGAGGGCGAGTGAGAGGACCAGCCGTCGTTCGGCAGGCGCGCGCAGCCAACGTCTGACCGTGTCGACGAGGAGCGTCCGGTAGTGCCAGATCACGGCCAGGATGGCGCCCAGCTGAATGACGATCTCGAAGGTGGCTGCGCGCTCGCCGGTGAAGTCGAGAAGGGCACCGGCCACGATCAGGTGCCCAGTGGACGAGATCGGCAGGAACTCGGTGGCCCCTTCGACCAATCCGAGGATCAGGGCGATGACGGTTGGTGGCAGCATCAGCGACCCAGAACCTGGCGATAGTAGGCCTCGTACTGCGGCACCACCGCTTCGGCCGAGAAGGCCTTGGCGCGCTCGAGGGCGGCGCTCCGCATCGCCGCGTGCCGTGCGGGATCCCGCAGTAATTCCACGGCGCGGCGTGCCATCGCCTCGACCGATCCGACGGGCTCGAGCAAGCCATCGACCCCATCAACGATCAGCTCGGGCAGGCCGCCGGTGCGCGCCGCCAGCACCGGCGTGCCGCAGGCCATCGCTTCCAAGGCTGCCAGGCCGAACGATTCCGTCTGCGAGGGAAGCACCATCAGGTCTGACGACGCGAGCAGCGGGGCGACCGTGTCAAGTCGGCCAAGGAAGCGCACGTCGGTGGCCACCCCGAGCTCGCGGGCCTCGGCCTCGGCATCGGCACGGTCCGGGCCATCGCCCACCATCATCAGCGTCGCTGGCATCGCCCGACGCACCCGAGCGAAAATGCGCACGACATCCTTCACCCGTTTCACCTCGCGAAAATTGGAGATGTGCACCAGGAGCTTGTGGTCTGCCGGTGCCAACGATTCGCGCGGGGCGCCCTTCCCCGGGTCGTACTCGTCGAGGTTGACGAAATTGGGGATGACGGCGAGATCGCAATTCACACTGCCGAAGGCGCGGTTGGTCTCGTCCTTCAGGAACTGCGAGACGGCGGTGACTCCGTTGGAGCGCTCGATGGAGAACTTCGTGATGGCGTAGAAGGAGGCTTCCTGTCCCACCAGGGTGATGTCGGTACCGTGCAGCGTGGTGATCACCTTGATGGGATGTTCCTTGGCCAGCATCTCGCGCGCGATGAATGCCGTGGTCGCATGCGGAATGGCGTAGTGCACGTGCAGGAGGTCGAGTCGCTCCTGCAGCGCCACTTCGTATTGCCGGGAGGCGAGTGCGAGCGTGTACGGATAGTGATCGAAGAGAGGATACCGGCTCATCGTGGTATCGACTTCGTGGAAGTAGACCCGTTCGACGTAGCCTCGCAGCCGAAACGGCGACTGGTAGGTGATGAAGTGGACCTCGTGTCCCCGGCGCGCGAGGTCGAGGCCAAGCTCTGTGGCGACTGCGCCTGAGCCACCGTAGGTCGGATAGCAGGTGATCCCGATCTTCATTTGCTGGTTTGCTCCCATGCCGCGGCAATCGTGGCGGCGAGTTCTTCCGGAGGCCTCGTGGCATCGAGCGTGAGCACGTCCCCACGGATCTGATGCCGAAACCAAGTTTCCTGCCGCTTGGCGTACTGGCGGGTGGCGATGACAATCGCTTCGACCATCTGATCCTTGGGCAGCCGCCCGAGGAGTACCGCAACCGCTTCACGGACTCCAATCCCGTCCATGCCCGGGCCTTCCGGCGGGGCGCCGTCGGCCAGGGCGGCCGCCACTTCCTGCAACAATCCGCGCCGCACCATCTCCTCGGCCCGGATCCGGATGCGCTGGTGCAACACCGGCCGGGGTACCGTCAATCGTACCGTCCACGGTTCCACAACGCCCTGTGCCTCGGCCGAGCGCTGCCACCACGAGAGTGATCGACCAGTCAGCAGGGCGATCTCGATGGCCCGTGCCGCGCGCTGGCGCCCGCCAGCCAGCGCGTAGGCCCGGTCGAGTCGCGAGGCCCACCGCACCAGCGTCGGGTGGTCCAGCGTGGCGGTGAAGAGCGCCAGCTGCTCCCGGCGTGGTCGATCGAGGGGCGGCTCGTGGAAGAGTCCTTCGACCAACGCCTTGACGTAGAGCCCGGTTCCCCCGACCACCAGCGGCAATTTCCCGCGCGCGCGGACGTCGTTGATGGTATCGGCCGCTTCGAGGGCAAAGCGCCCCGCACTGAATCGCTCACCAGGAGCGATCCTGTCGATCATGTGATGCGTGAGCCGCTGGCGCTCGCGTGGGGCGGGCTTGGCCGTGGCAATGTCGAGGCCGCGATAAACCTGCCTGGAATCAGCCGAGATCACCTCAATCGGCCAATGTGCGGTGAGGGCCAAGGCGACCGCCGTCTTCCCCACCGCGGTCGGTCCGATCAGGATCGGTGTCCTAGCGTCGGCCAAAGCGGCGCTCCAGTTCCTCGCGTGGCAGCTGGACGATGGTCGACCGGCCATGCACGTCGTGGGGTGGGAGCTGGCAGGCGAAGAGCCGGACCAGCAGTTCGCGTCGTGACCGGTCGTCCAGTGGCTGGCCAGCCTTCACGGCCGCGCGGCAGGCATAGGTGGCCACGAAGCGTTCGAGTCGATTCGTCCACCCACCGAAACGGCCCCGCGCGAGGTCGGCGACCAGCTCGCGGAAGCAGGTGGCGGCATCGAAGCGGGGATGCGGATTCGGCACCCCATGAATCGCGACCGTTCGACCACCAAAGGCCTCGATTTCGAAACCGATCCGCTGCAATTCCTCGGCGTGCGCGCTGACAACGTCGAGTTCCTCATCGGTCAGCTCGATGGTGATCGGCAGCAACAGACGTTGCGCGGGCAGGCCGTCTCGCTCGATGCGCGCCATCGCCTCTTCGTAGAGCACGCGCTCATGCGCGGAGTGCTGGTCAACGATCACGAGTCCTTCTGGCGAATCGTAGCAGAGGTAGGTGTCGGCCAGCTGCAGCACAGGCGCGGACCAGTCTGCGGCGTCGGGTGCGCGCAGGGTGGGCGCGTCGACGGCGGCAGTGTCCGCCCCGGTCTCCACCAACGGGGTGAAGAAATCAGCGGGGATTTCGACCGAAGTACTCGGCATCGGCCAACTCGGCAATCCTCCAGGCAGCGGAGCCTCTCCGAGATGCGCCGCCGATGCGAGGCCGCCGAGCGCCTGACGGATCGCCTCCTCCATGGCGCGCTCGACCGCGAAGCGATTGCGGAAGCGGACCTCGAGCTTCGCCGGGTGGACATTCACGTCGACCTCGCCCGGATCAACTTGCAGGTCGAGGAACAGCGAGGGACGATCGCCGGGATGAATCGCCGCCCGATATCCTGCTTCCGCAGCACGGACCAGGAAATGGTCGCGGAATGGTCGCCCGTTGACGAAGAGTTGCGTGCGCCGTCCGGTGGGCTGCGCATCGGCCGGCCGCTGGGCGAAGCCAACCACATGCACGCCACCAATGGCCTGATCGACCGGCAGGAGCGTGCGCGCGAGGTCGCGCCCCCAGATCGCGGCAAGCCGCTCCTCTCGGGCCTGACCGGCGGGGACATTCAGCCGCTCGCGGCCGTCGAGCGTCAACGCGAAGCCGACCGCGGGATGCGCCAGCGCAAGCGTCGCGATCGCGTCCCAGACGCTGCGGGATTCGCTCGCGGCGGAGCGGAGAAACTTCCGGCGCGCCGGCGTGTTGAAGAAAAGTGCCCGCGCCGTGATGCTGGTGCCGCGCTGCCGGGCCGCCTCACGCACGGCATCGATGCGGCCACCATTGACGGTGATTTCCGTTCCCGCACCGTCGCTGTCGGCGGTGAGCATTGTGAAACGGGAGACCGAGGCGATGGCGGGGAGGGCTTCGCCGCGGAAGCCGAACGTCGCGATGCCCACGAGATCCTCCGGCGCGCGGATCTTGCTGGTGGCATGGCGATCGAGGGCGAGAATGGCGTCGTCGCGCTGCATGCCGACACCATCATCGGCAACCTCGATCAAGGTCTTGCCCCCATTCTCCGCGGCGACACGGACATGGGCGGCTTCGGCATCGATCGCATTCTCGACCAGTTCCTTGACCACGGAGGCCGGTCGCTCAACGACCTCGCCCGCCGCGATCTGATTCGCGACGGCGTCGGGGAGAATAGCGATGCGACGAGTGGTCCCGGGCAGCATCCCCTAATCTAGCGGGGCGAGAGGCGCGATCCGTGCCTCGGGAATCCAGCCACGACGCCCGCCCGGCAGCTCCGCCAGCACCCATCCGCCCCGACGGCCGACAATGTCGATCAGGGTCCAACCCGGGACGTTGCCGAGCTCCGGTGCCGTGGGGATGGGGGAGACGCGGTAGGAGACCGAGTTGCGCAGCAAGGCACGTGGCCGTGTCTCCTGGTACCAGCGCATCGCCGCCGTCGCGCCGAAGAGGATGGTCATTCCTGCGAACGCCATGCTCCACTGGCGAAATCGCGAGGCCCGCACAGCCCACCCCAGCAGCCAGCATCCCAGTGCCAGGAGCCAGAGTTCATCCCGGCTCAGCGGGATGCGTGGTGCAAGGTCGCGCACTTCCTCGGGGATCGCGGAGTTCGCCTGCCAGGCTGCGCGGACAAACGGATCGCGGGGCGCCAGCGCCAGCGCGTGCAACCATGCGGCCGCGGCACCGGCATCGTCGCCGTTCATCCAGCGTGCCGAGCCGAGGTCGCCCCAAGCATTGGCAGCATCCGGCTCGACTGCGACGAAGGCTTCGTAACGCAGAGTTGCTCCCGGATAGTCCCCGGCCTGATAGCGCTTCGCCGCCTCTCCGATCTGGCCGTGGGCCGTGCCCGCCATCGCAAGCAGCAGCACCAGTGGCGCCACACTTCGCCGGAGGCGCTGCAGGACAGGCCCCATCACGTCGGGCGGGGATGGGGCTTCTCCGCCGGCAGGCCCATAGCGTCGCCGCGCGACCGCCACCAGCCACCGGTGCAGCTGCTCGGCCTCGCCGCGCGGCACGCCCCGATGGCGCAACGCCGCCGCGACGCGCGCGGGCCCAGAATCGCTTGGCTGGTTGAGGAGTGAGCGCAGTTCGCGCTCGGGATCCGTCGCCGCGGCCACTCCTGGAACGGGGCGAGGCCGAGCCCGCCAAGAGCGCCAGAGGAGCAGCAGGGGTGGCAGCAGAAAGAGCAGCAACAACGCAGGCCAGCCCTGCCGGACGATCGTACTGACGAGTGGTATGCCGGGCGCACCGGTGACGATCGGTGGCTCCGGGTGCATGGTGCTGGCGGCCGCCGGGAGGACCGGCAGTGCAAACGGGGACGCCATGGCCGCCTGGGCCTGTGCCGCGTCCGGATCGAAATACGGATAGTGAACATCGGGAAGTCGAAAAATTCCTGCGGTATCCGCCACGATGGTAAAGCGGAAATGCTTCTCACCCGAAATCAGTGACACCCTCGATTGGTAGGTTTCCTCCGTCCGCTCGGGGTAAATCCGCAGGCCTGCGGGCCAGTCGATGTCGGGCGACGGCCAGAGCGCGAGGTTCCCTGTGCCGGCGACACGAAACTCGATGGTCGTCGGGACGCCGACACGCATCGGTGCAGCTGGCCCGACCCAAATCACGTGCAGGCCACTGGCCGTGGGGCCACTCCCCACTTCCGCGAGCAGTGCGGTTGGAACGGGACGCACGATCAGGCGCGCGGGTTCCGACGAGACCGTCTTGCGATCCTCGGGAGCGAAGAAGGAAGACGATGTCGGCACCGAGTAGCTCAGCACAGCAGGTGGCGCATCGACCTTCCCCGCCCCGAGTGGGAAGAGCGTCTGATACTGGACATACACGGCGTACATCTGCCGGCCCACCCGTCGGGTCCCGGCGAGCACCGGCAGCACTCGCGACTGCACGCTCCAGAGGCCGCTCAACGACGGCGCGGTCAACGTCGGTGACCGGCGAAGTCGTGACCGCAACTCTTCCGGGAACCACGCCGCCGTCAGCAGGTCGACCTGTTCACCAATCCACGCCGAGTCCTTGGAGAAGCGGGTGGTGACCAGCACCTCCCCCTCCCGTGGAACGGGAAAGGCGGCCAGCATCGCTCGCGCCCGGGCAGGCAGGTTCGGAATGGTGTCCTGCCGAAGCAACGCGAACGCCAGGGCCGCGGCGATCACCAATCTGGCCCCAACGGCGGCCTGCCGGATTTCTGCTGTGCATTCTGCGCCATCCGCGTGTTGCGCTCGCCGCGCTCCATCGCGCTCAACACCTGCTCGGCCTCCGCTTGTGTCATGCCGCTGCTGGCGCGCTTCGACGGATCGGGCTTCGGCGCCCCGCCACTCTTGCCGCCGCTCGTCGGAGGCGGCTTCGGTGGCGTCGGAGGTTGGAGCCGGCGGGCGAGTTCGTAGTTGAACTTGGCGTTGCGATCGGCCGGGTCGAGCAACAAGGCCGACTGCAGCTCCGTCGAGGCGGCACGCAACAGGGTGTCCCGGCGTGTCGAATCCTTGCGAGCCTGCTGCAACAGGGCGGTGCCGAGGTTGTAGAGTGCGCGACGTCGGAGATCGGGATCAAGCGAGGTCGTGGCCCGCTGCAACGCAGGAATGGCTGTGGCCAACTCGCCGGCGCGCAGGGCGGACGTGCCGGCGTTGTACCAAGCGGTGTCGGTGCCGAGGCGACGCGCCTCCGCAACGAACGCTGCCTTCGCCTTGCCGCTGTCGCCAATGGAGATGTAGCGGCTGCCCTTCGACGGCCGCTGGGCACTGGCCGAGCCGACTCCGACCGTCAACGCCAGCGTAATCAACGCGGCGCTGCGGCGTGTCACTGTTTGCGCCAGCAGGAGCAGCGCGGCGGCGAGGGCAAAGATCCAGCCCCGGGGAATCAGCGTGGCGGCGGTCCGATCCGACGCCGGTGCGCGAGCCAACCGATCCAGGACCCGCCGTGCGTCCCCGACCGGGTCCGCTGATGTCGGGGTGATCAGGGTGCCTCCGGCCGCAGTGACAATCGGCTTCATCAGGTCGTCCCGGCGGACGGTGATGACTTCCGATCCGTTCTGGTCACGGTGAAAGCCGCCACCAGGCTCCGGAATCTTCGCGCCCTTGGTGTCGCCCACGGTGATCACGATGAGCGTGATCCGTTGCGTCTTGAGCGTCTCGCCGGCGGCTTGAAGCGCCGCCTCACCCTCGAAGCTCTCGCCATCCGTGAAGAGCACAATCGCCCGGTCGCCCCCCTCCTTCGCACCGGAGAGCACCTCCTGCGCGGTATTGAGCGCCGAGGCGATTCCCGACCCCCCCTCGCTCAGCATGTCGGGATCGAGCGCGTCGAGTTGCACGGCAAGCGCGCTCTGGTCGAGCGTGAGCGGTGAGAGCAGGTAGCCGCGGGCCGCAAAGGCGACCAGTCCCAGTCGATCACCACTCAGGTCCTGCACCAGGCGACTGGCGAGTCCGCCGGCCCGCGTGAGGCGATCGGGCGCCACATCGGCCGCGAGCATTGACTTGGAGACATCCATCACCAGCACCACGTTGATCGCGCGAGCGTCGGTGGTCCGCAGGGCCGAGCCCCACCGCGGCCCCGACAGCGCGACACCACTCAGCAGGGCGGCACCGCCGAGCAGGTACGGCGACCAGCGCCCAAAGCTTGCGGCCGTTTCACCAAGGGCGCGCGACCATGCCGACGCCGCCCGTACGCGCCGTCGTCGCGCGAGCATGCCAAGCGCGACCACCGCTGCCGCCATGAAGGGCGAGGCGATCAACAGCGGAAGCGAATCGACGATCATGGCACGCGCACCACGTAGGAGCCGCTGAGCCAGAGTTCCACCGCCAGCAGCACCAACCCGAGGGCAACGAAGGGCATGGTGCGCTCATCGGCCTGGGTGTAGCGCACCACGTCCACCGGGGTGCGCTCGAGGCGATCGACCTGCTGGAAAATTCGTCGCAGTGCCTCGGAGTCCTTGGCACGGAAGTACTTCCCGCCGGTGCGATTGGCGATGTCGGTCAGCAGTGGCTCATCGATGCTCACCGGAAGCATTTCATAGCGATACCCGCCGGGCCCGCCGGTGGGAATGCGCGCCTCGCCTTCGGTGCCAACGCCCACGGTGTAGACCCGCACCCCGAACGCCTCCGCCGCCTGCGCCGCGGTGCGCGGATCGACCAGTCCCTGATTGTTCACGCCATCGGTGAGCAGCAGCACCACCTTGCTCTTGCCCGGCACCTTGCGGAGTCGAGCCACCGCCGTGGCGAGTCCCGACCCGATCGCGGTGCCGTCGCCAAGCATGCCGACGCGCAGCTGTTCAATCGAGTGGATGAGGGTTGCGTAGTCGAGGGTCACCGGGACCTGCGTGAGTGCCTCCCCGGCGAAGGTCACCAAGCCGATGCGATCATTCGATCGCGCCCGCACGAAGGCGATCGCCTGCTGCTTGGCGACCTCGATGCGATTGGACGGTGCGAAGTCCTCGGCGAGCATGGAACTCGACACGTCGATCGCAATCACGATGGCGATGCCATCGGTGGAGACCACGGTGCGGTCGCCCGGCCGAAACGGCCCCGCTGCGGCAATGAGCAGTGACGCGAGGGCGACTGCCCGCAGCGCCGGCGGCACCCGCAGGCGCCACCGTCCGTGCGTTGCCTCGGCGAAGGGGGCCGTGGCGCTGACCACGGCCACCACCGGTTGCTGGCGCCGGCGCCGGATCCACCACCACGGAATGGCAAGCAGGAGCAGCAACAGCCACGGTCGGGCGAAGGAGAGGATCACGACGCCCCCAGACCCGCCCGTTCACATCCCTCGTGCACCAGCGTCACCAGCTCGCGGTCGACACCCGGCGCGAATCGCACCGCATCCACCCGTTCACGCCATTCGGCCAAGTCGGCGCGATCACGCGTCAGCCACTCGAGGTGGTCGAGCGCCAGCCGTGGCTCCCCGGCGGCGAGCCACCGCTCGAGTCGCTCCCGGCCCACCAACGGTTGCCCGGCAGCCACGGGGTCAACCACCGGCTTGCCACGTCGCCGCACCAGCCGATGCACCAGCGCCAACGAGAGCAGGACCAGGGGAAGCAGCACGCCGAACGGCAGCACCGAGCTGTCCGCTCGCGGGATCCAGCCGTGCGAGGGGCGGGGCGGGACCTTGCCGGGGACCTGCCCTGCGGGAAGCAGCGAGGCGACGTTGAGAGCAACGTGAGCATTCGCAAGGGTATCGATCCGACCGTTCATCCCGATGACGATCGGCCCGGGGAGGATCAGGTCGCTGCGACCAGGCGCCCACACGGCAACGGTATAGGCAATCCGGACCGAATCACCCTCGCGGGTCACCAGCGGCATGCCCACCAAGGTGGCGATCGTGGAGTCCTGGGGCGCCCTCGCCTGCACCACCGCACCGATCGGCGCCGCGACGCGGTGCACGATGGTGAGCGTGTCCCCCACCGTCGTCGGCTGCTGCTGCTTGGTCACCGGTTGCGCGCCCCACGCCCGAACGCGGCACGCAGCGCCGGGAGATACTCCCCCTCGGTCCGGATCACCACTTCGCGCACGCCGAGCCTCGCGAGGAGAGCGCTCCGATTGGCGCGCATCCGCTTGGTTCCCGCCTCGGCGCGACGACGGGCGAGCACGTCACCACTGTCGAAGAGCACCGGTGCCCCCGATTCGGCACTCGCGAGGGTCACCCAGCCACCGTCGGGCAGCGCCGTCTCACGACTGTCCTCGAGGGCAATCGCCGTGACCTCGTGCCGCGCAGCAAGTCCCTTGAGCGGCGCCTCCCAGTCGTCGGCGAGGAAGTCGGAGAGGATCACGATGAGGGCACGACGCTTGAGCAGTGCCCCGGCCGCGCGCAGCGCGCCCGCGAGATCGGTCTTGCGCCCGGCCGGCTCCATGCTCAGCAACGACTGCACCACACCGAAGGCATGACGCTGTCCCCTCGCGGGGGGAATCACCGGCCCGATCTTCTCCCCGAAGGCGAGCAACCCCACTCGATCCTGTTGCTGACTGGCAACCAGCGCGAGGATGGCAGCAGCCTCGACCTCACGCGATGCCTTGGGTTCGGGATTGCCGATGGCCGTGGAAAGCGAACGATCCACGACGAGGAGCAGCGTGAGCTCCCGCGTCTCGGTGTACAGCTTGATGTAGGGTTGGCCCGTGCGCGCGAGGAGGTTCCAGTCGAGATGGCGAAAGTCGTCGCCTTCGCTGTACGGCCGCACATCGGTGAACTCCATTCCGGTGCCGCGGAAGACCGAACGGACATCGCCCCCGAGGAGCGTGTCAGTGGCCCGACGCCCGCGCAGGGCGAGCGTCCGGACCTGCCTCAGCAGCGCCGGTGGGAGTCGGGTCGCCACGTCACGGCACCGGCACGGCGCCAAGGACCTGGCGAATCACCGTGTCGGTATCGATTCCCTCGGCCTCGGCGTCGAACGTCAGGACAATGCGGTGGCGCATCACATCAGGTGCGAGGACCTGGACATCTTCAGGCGTCACGAAATCGCGGCCCCGCAGGTACGCGTGCGCGCGCGCCGACTGCGCCAGCGCCATCGAGGCGCGCGGCGAGGCACCGAAAGCGATCATCGGCGCCAGCGAGCCGAGTCCGACCGCGGCAGGTTCGCGCGTGGCGCGCACCAGATCCACGATGTAGTCGGCCAGCCGCTCGTCGAGGTGCAGCGCATGAATCTGGGCCCGCGCCTCGAGCACCTGCTGCGGATCGGCGAGGCGCCGCACCGGAATCGACTCTCCCACGGCGCCCATCAGGTGGAGCACCTCGCGCTCCTCGAGTCGGCTGGGGTAGTCCACATGCACCTTGAGGAGAAAGCGATCGAGCTGCGCCTCGGGCAAGGGATAGGTCCCTTCGCTCTCGATGGGATTCTGCGTCGCCAGGACCAGGAACGGCTCGGGGAGCCGGTAACTGGTTCCGCCGATGGTCACCTGGCGTTCTTGCATCGCCTCGAGCAGCGCCGATTGCACCTTCGCGGGGGCGCGGTTCACCTCGTCGGCCAGCACGATCTGCGCGAAAATCGGTCCCTGACGCGCCGTGAACTTCTGGTGCACCGTATCGAACACCATGGTGCCGATGACGTCGGCCGGCAGGAGGTCGGGCGTGAACTGGATGCGTGAGAAGCTCGCGTGCAGCACATCGGCCAGCGTGTGCACGGTGAGCGTCTTGGCGAGTCCGGGGACGCCTTCGAGCAATACGTGACCGCCGGTGAGCATGCCGATCAGGAGCCGTTCCACCATCATGTCCTGGCCAACAACCCGCTTGCGAATCTCCCCGACGACCTCCTGCACCGGAAACGTCACTCTTCCTCCTCGGAAGTCATGCCAATCGCGCGATAGATGGCGCGCTGTTCCGTGGTGGTCAGCGGACGCCAGCCCCCCACGGGGAGGTCGTCGAGGCGCACCGGCCCGTACGACACGCGGGCGAGACGTTCGACCTTGGCCCCCATCGCCTCGACCCAACGGCGGACAATCCGGTTGCGCCCTTCCATCAGGGTGACTTCCAGAATACTCCGGCCATCGCGTCCCGGTTTCACCTTCACGCGGGTGGGGACGACCGGGCGATCATCCACTGTCACCTCACCCTGCGACCGGCGCGCGAGTTCGGCGGTGTCGATGCCGTGTACCAGCGCGATGTAGCTGCGTGGCACGCGATACTTGGGATGCGTCAGCCGGTGCACCGCTTCGCCATCGGTGGTGAGCAGCAGGAGCCCGGTCGTCGCGACGTCGAGGCGACCCACGTAGGTGAGTCCCTTGGAGTCCTTGATCAGGTCGAAGACGGTGCGACGGCCCTGCTCGTCATCGGCCGTGGTCACGACGCCGAGCGGCTTGTGGATCGCGATCCAGCGGCGCTCCACCAGCGAGATGACCTTGCGCCCGACGGTCACCCGGGACGTGCCCGGTTCGACCGACATGCCGATCTCGGCCACCTTGCCGTCGACCTTTACCTGCCCCGAGCGAATGAGTTCCTCGGCCTGGCGCCGGGAGGCGACGCCGGCCCGGGCGAGAAAGCGCTGCAAACGCATCGGCGACATCAGCCTTCCTCGACGGAGGCCAGGGCGCCGTCCGCTGCATCGTCGGGCTCGACCTTGTGTGGTTGCAGCGCAATGGTGAGTTCCTCGGCGCGAGGCAGGTCGGTGATGTCCCGCAGGCCCAGCAGCTCGAGGAAGAGCGGCGTGGTGCCGTAGAGCAGCGGGCGTCCCAACCCCTCGCCTCGCCCAACCACCTCGATCAGCCCACGCTCCTGCAGCGTGCGCAGCACGCCGCCAGCATTCACGCCGCGAATCTCTTCGATCTCGGCCCGACCCACCGGTTGTCGATAGGCGATGGTGGCGAGGGTCTCGAGCGTGGCGGCGGAAAGCCGGGGCTGCCGCTGCATGGCGTGGGCGCGCTCCACGGCCGCCGCGAAGGCGGCGCGGGTCAGGATCTGGTAGCCGCCGGCCAGTTCAACGATCTCGACGGCGTGTCCGGCGAACTCGTACTGTTCCCGGAGCTGGTCAAGCGCCGTGCGGAACTCGGCCGGGGTGGCCTCGGGTTCCAGCCCCTCGAGCTCGTCGAGCGTGAGGGGACGGTTGGACGCGAAGAGCGCGGCCTCAATGAGCTGCGACAACGGTGGAAGCGGATTCACGGGCAATCACCAGTGGGCCAAAGGAAGCTTCTTGACGGAGACGGCAGATGCCACGACGCGCGAGTTCGAGCAGCGCGAGCAGCACGGAGAGGACCTCAACGATGGTGGGGTTGGCAGAGAATGCCTCACGCCAGTTGAACTCGCCGCGAGCCTCGAGCAGGGTTTCGATGCGACGTACAGCACCCTCGACATCCAGCGGCCGGGTGATGACCCGATGCAGGACGGGTGAGGGAATGTTGGTGATGACTCGCTCGACAGCGACAAGCAGGTCCATGATGTCGAGCGTCAGTGGCAGCGGTGGCAGTTCCGGCGGCGGCGGGAGGTAGCCGCGCGCCAGCCGCAGTGCGCGACGCTCGGCCTGCCCCGACATCCATTGGGCGATCTCCTTGATCTGCTGATACTCGAGCAGCCGACGGACCAGCTCCGCGCGCGGATCCTCCCAGCTGTCATCGTCGCCGCCCCGCGGCATCAGCATCTGCACCTTCAACCGGATCAGGCGTCCGGCCATCTCAAGGTAGTCGGCCGCCTGATTCAGCCCCAGCACGTGGATGGCCGCCAGAAACTGGTCGGCGACCCGAGCGATGGGGATATCGGCGATGTCGATCTGCTCCTCGCGCACCAGGTGCAGGAGGAGGTCGAGAGGCCCGGTGAAGCCATCAAGGGCGACGACGAAGCCGGCCACAGTGCCGAATCCTTCCACCGCACTCGGTTCAAACGAAGTAGTCATCGGCTAAAGATGTTCCATCCGTCACCAACAGCGAAGGGGAGGACCATCCTGAAGATGGCATTCTCCCCAGCGATCGCCGGCGTGAGCAGGGTATTGAGAAGCTGAGGGGCGAAATAGATCAGCACCATCAGCGGGATGAAGCCAAATCGCTCCATGGAACGGTACCAGGCGCCCCATGTCGCCGGGAGGGCGTGGTAGAAGAGCCGGGAGCCGTCGAGCGGCGGAATCGGGATCAGGTTGAAGGAGGCGAGAATCAGGTTGAGGTGGATCGACCAGCTGAGCATGCGCTGAGCGGTATCGACCGAGGAGGTGCCGAGTTGTCCCACGGCGCGGTGCAGCAGCCCCGCCAGGACAAAGAGCACCCCGGAAGCAATCGCCAACAACACGTTCGTGACGATGCCCGCACTGGAGACGATCAGGTCACCCCGGACATAGTTCCGGAAATTCCTGGTGATGACCGGGATCGGCTTGGCTCCACCGAAGGTGAAGCGGCCCGCCGAGATAAACCAGAGAAAGGCCGGCAGGGCCAGGGTCATGATCGGGTCGATGTGCGGCAGCGGATTCAGAGTCAGCCGCCCGAGCTTGTAGGCCGTGTCATCGCCCTGCTGGAGCGCCGCCCAGCCGTGGGCGTATTCGTGCGCCACGAGTGCGAAGAGGAGCATCGGAAGGGCGAGGAGGAAGTCCTGCAGCAGGGGACGCGCTCCTGGGAGGGGTAAGGGGGGTGAAACTAGCCACCCGACGGGGGGTGCGTCAAAGTGTGGCGTTGGCGGTCCCGCTTGTCGAGCAGCCCCTCCCCTGCTATTCTTCATGGCTTGTTCCGGGGGCGAAGTCCCCCTATGGTCATGACCCGACTCCGAGGATGTCCGTGCCGCGCATCAAGTCCGCCAAGAAGCGCATGCGCCAGACCAAGACCCGTACGGCCCACAACAAGGCTGCACGGAGCGAGCTGCGCACTGTGATCAAGAAGGTGCGCTCCGCTGGCACTGGTGAGGAGGCGCAGGCCGCCCTCAAGCAGGCCGAGTCGCAGATCGATCGTGCTGGCCGGAAGAACCTGGTGCACCGGAACACCGCAGCCCGCACCAAGAGCCGCCTCGCCAAGCTGGTCACCGCCAAGCTGGTCACCGCCAAGAGCTGATCCGCTGCCACAGGGATTCGCCCAAAGGGCCCCGGCAGCTGCCGGGGCTCTTTTTGCGGGCTAGTGGTTCTCGGTGGTATCCACGAACATCCGGGTCACCATCCCCCGCAACTCGGCCAGCCCGGCCGTGGAGGGGACCATGCCGTCGCCATTCCAGGAAAGCCCCGCGATCGGGGCCCAAATCGCCCAGGCGCGTGACACCCAGAGCCCGTTCGACAGGCGGTAGAACTGCATCTCCCCGCCCGACGCCTCCTCCGGCATCCAGTTGGGGAGGTTGGTATGGCCGAACGTCATGGCCTGGAGCGAGAGGTTGTGGGCATCAAGCATCAGCTCGCCCCTGATGTCGATCTTCTTCCCCTTCCGCAGCGGCGCAAAGCGAACATGGAGCGTGTCGCTCCCCTTCTTGACCTTGTCGAGCGTGAAGCAGTGGCCGGCGAGGAACCAGTCCGAGAAGAGCACCTGGGGATCGGGGCCGTAGTACTCCCTGCTGCCCTCGACACCCGGCTGTTTCTCTCGCCCGAAGCCATACCGCTGCAGCGTGTCCGCGGGGACACTCCGGACCGGCCAGGCGGCCAGATTCCGGACGACGGTATCAGCGGTGATGAAGTTGTTGACCGACCCGTACAAGATGCGCGAGTTGACGATGGCAACCTGAAAGCCGATCTGGCGGGACTGGATCGTCGCCTCGATCACCTGAAGGGCCGAGCGAGCGCTCTCCAGCAGCTGACTGAAGACCTCATCGGAGAAGCCCGTCTTGCCACAGAAGCGTTGGCGGGCGACGACGATGAGGTCGGGGAGTCGCACTGACATCGGCGTGAGAGTGAGGTCGGGAAGCGACAGCCCCTCGACGCCAACCTGTAGGGAGCTGATAGGTCTCGGGGTGTACCCGATGGCAACAACCCGGAGCAAGTAGCGACCGACTTCTGGGGCAACAAACTGAAAGCGCCCACTGGGAGTGGTGATTCTCGCAATGAGCACGTGATTGGTGGTGTCCCGCAACTCGACCAGTGCCCCCGGGAGCGGCAGGTCGCTCTTGCCGTCGAGCACCCGTCCCTGCACCGATTGCGCCGAGGCGGGTATCCACGCCAACAGTAGCGTCGCGAGCGACGCCCCGAACACCCTCGCCATGGATCGTGTTGAGGCGCTGAACGGCCCCGGCAGGATCACCGACTCACACTGCGGTCAGTTCTGCTCCGCACTTCTCGCAATACCACTCCAGCGGCCGATTCATCGCCCCGCATTCGCCGCAGCGAAGGGTACGCGTCACGCCGGCACCGGCCGTGGGTGCCGGCCCGGTGGCCACAATCTCCTCGCTGAAGATCTCCTCCTCCTCACCGAGGGGCGGCACGGGTTGGGGCATGGTGGTGGATTCCGGAATCGGCTCACTGGACGCCGTCGAGGCAACCGAGGGCCACGCCGGGGCTGTCGGCCTCAATCGATCGCCCGGGCGAATGAATCGCGGGGGGAGGTTTGTCGGCATCCCGATTGCGGGCGCCTCGCTCGCCGGCGCGGCACCGGAGGGGCGAAACGACAACGGCCCGAATTCGGAGGTGACCGGTTCGACCTCTCTCGCCGACGGCTCGTCGGCGGGCATGGAATCCGGCGCGGCGTCCTCATCGAACACCGAGAGGAGCTGATCGGAGTCATCCTCCGGGGCGAGGGTACCGATCTCCACCGATTCGATCACCTCGATCGATTCGACGATTTCAATCGACTCGTGCGCGACGCTCTCAGGTTCCGGTGAAGCTTCATCCGGGGCAAGGTCGAGGATCGAGGTGCGTTCGTCCGTGAACGATTCACTCCGCCCGCCCTCGGCGGTGTTCCCGGTCGGCAAGGGCTCGACGCCCGGCGGCCGCCGCACCAGCGCGAGGACCTCCTCCATCCGGTCGAGGCGCTCGTTCACCGCCGCCAGCGAAAGTTCGAAGGTCTCGATGTCGCTTAGGTGCTGTCGTCGTTCCGACTCATAGCGGTCACCAGGGTATTCGCCCACCGCATGGCGCAGCTCGACCTCGGCCAGGGCATCACGCGAGGTATCGGTGCGGGCGGAAAGCTCCGAGAACTCGGCCTGATCGGCAGCGAGCTTCGACTCCATCGCATCGCCGTGCTGGCGCAGCGATTCCGTCAGGCGGTCGAGGCGGTCTTGATAGTCCCGCCGCACCCGGTCGCGGACCCCGCTGGAGGCCGTTACCGACGCGGCATCAAGCCGCCTCAGCCAGCCATGCAGGGCGTCCCGCTCAGTCAGCAGCTGTTCGACGGAATCGTTTTCTCCAGGCGTGTCGCTCATTGCCATCCGGACGCGGAAGAACTGAGGAGGCCGGGGCGGAGTGCCACGGCGCGGGATTCACCTAATGTATATCGGCCGAACGGGGGTGCGAGCTAGAGCGCGGCACCCCGATGAACGACCCGGCCGCCGACGACGGTCAGCAGGACCCGTCCCGGCAGAATTTCCCCGCCCCATGGCGTGTTGCGGGACTTCGATCGGAACCGGGCCGGATCGACGGTCCACGGCTGGGTGGGGTGGAAGGCGATGACATCAGCTACTCCCCCCTGCCGGAGCGAGCCACCCGGAAGGTGCCAGAGCGTCGCCGGCGCGAGACTCATCCGCTCAATCAGGGTCGAGAGGGTGAGCAGCCCCGGGGCGACCAGTTCTCTCAGTGCCAGGGAGAGTGCCGTCTCGAGTCCGATGATCCCGTTGGGCGCATCGTCGAATTCCCGCTCCTTGGCATCATAGTGATGCGGGGCGTGATCGGTGGCGATGCAGTCGAGCGTGCCATCGGCGAGCGCCTGGCGGATCGCATCGCGATCCTCGGCCTCCCGCAATGGCGGATTCATCTTCGCGTTGGTGTCGTAGCCTTCACACCGCTCATGCGTCAGGGTGAAGTGGTGGGGCGCTGCCTCGGCCGTCACCCGCAGTCCCTTCGCCTTGGCTCGGCGAATGAGTTCGACCGACCCGCGGGTGCTCATGTGACAGAGGTGGACGTGGCCACCAGTGAGTTCCGCCAAGATGATGTCACGCGCGACGTGGATTTCTTCAGCCGCCGCAGGGATCCCCTTGAGGCCGAGCCTCGTGGAGACCAGTCCCTCGTGCATCTGGCCGCCCTTGGCCAGCGACATGTCCTCGCAGTGGTCGGCCACCGGGATACCGAAGGTCTGCGCATACTCCATCGCGGTGCGCATGAGGTGGCTCGACATGATCGGGTGACCGTCGTCGCTCACCGCGACCGCACCAGCGCCCACCATCTCGCCGAACTCCGCCAGCTGTTCCCCACGCTGCCCCACCGAGACGCAGCCGATGGGATAGACCCTCGCCAGCGCAGCGGCCTCGCCCTTCGCCTTCACGAAGCCGACGGCGCCCTGATTGTCGATGACGGGATCGGTGTTGGGCATGGCGCAGATGCCGGTGAAGCCGCCCGCCACCGCCGAGGCCGCACCGGTCGCGATGGTCTCGCGATCCTCCTGGCCTGGCTCGCGCAGGTGCACGTGCACGTCGATCAGTCCCGGTGCGACGATCAGGCCGGTCGCATCGACCAGCTCCGCGTCATCCGGCGTTCCGACCCCTGCCCCGATGGCGGCAACTTTTCCGTCAATGAGCAACAGGTCGCCCACGGTGTCGAGCTTCTGGTAGGGGTCGACGAGGTGTCCACCACGAATCAGGAGCGGTCTCATGGGTTATCGCCTCCACCGGTCGCCCAGTCGGGTGAGCCACCGGCGAGCAGGTAGAGCACCGCCATGCGCACGGCGACACCATTGGTCACCTGGGGCAGAATCACGGAGTGCGGGCCGTCGGCCACATCGGAGTCGATCTCGACGCCGCGATTCATCGGCCCGGGGTGCAAGATGAGGATGTCCTTCGGCGCGCGCGCCAGTCGCTCGTTGGTGACACCGAAGACGCGATTGTATTCGCGGAGCGAGGGAATGAAGCCGGCGGTCATCCGCTCCAGCTGGAGCCTGAGGACGTTGAGTGCATCGGCCCACTGAATCGCCTCTTCTACATGCCGGAAGACGGTTACGCCGAGCTCGGAAATGTCGCGCGGCAGGAGCGTGGCCGGACCGCACACCGCGACTTCGGCGCCGAGTCGGGTGAGTCCCCAGATGTTGCTCCGCGCCACGCGCGAATGCAGGACGTCACCGACAATGCAGACCTTCAACCCAGTGAGATCCTTGAAGTGATCCCGCAGCGTGAGCAGGTCGAGCAGTCCCTGTGTGGGGTGCTCGTGCTTGCCATCACCGGCGTTGATCACATTGGACTGGATTCGTTGCCCGAGGAATTGTGCCGCACCGCTCGATCCGTGCCGGATGACGACCATGTCGATCCGCATTGCCTCGAGGTTGCGCGCGGTATCGACCAGCGTCTCCCCCTTGGAGATGGAGGAGCCGGCGGCCTGGACATTGACGGTGTCGGCGGAGAGCCGCTTCTCGGCGAACTCGAAAGAGATTCGTGTGCGAGTGGACGCCTCGAAAAAGAGATTCACGATGGTCTTGCCGCGCAGCGCGGGGACCTTCTTGATCTGCCGCTCCGAAACCTCCTTGAATGGCTCGGCGGTGTCGAGGATCGCGCGGATCTGTTCCCCGCTCAGCGGCTCGAGTCCAACCAGATCCTTCCCGAGAATGGCCGAGTTCACGCGACGCCTCGCTCGCCGGGATCGCGTCGGGCGAGATCCACGGCATCGTGTCCATCGAGCTCGTGCACGGAGACGATCACCTGATCGCCTGCGCTGGTGGCCACGGCGAGGCCGGTGACATCGGAGGCAATCGGCAACTCGCGCCCGCCCCGGTCAATCAGGACCGCGAGGAGGATGCGGCGCGGCCGCCCGAAGTCGGCGATTTCATCCAAGGCGGCACGAACGGTGCGCCCCGTGAAGAGGACGTCATCCACGATCACCACTGTGGTGCCGTCCAGATCAGGAGGCAACCGGGTCTCGTGGACCACCGGGCGCTGGCCGATGGCAGAGAGGTCATCGCGGTAGAGGGTGATGTCGAGGGTGCCACGGCGGAGCGGTGCGGCAAGATGAGGTTCGATGAGCTGGGCGAGGCGATCGGCGAGTTGCACGCCGCGGCGCTGGATCCCCACCAGCACCACGGGGCCGCCGCCTGCCGTGCGCTCCACCAGTTCCGACGCCATGCGCGCAAGGACCCGCCCCATGGCTGGAGCGTCGAGGAGTCGTGTAGAGGTTGGCATCGAGGACGAATAGTAGCACGGGGGACGAAAAAAGGAGGATGGAGATTCGGGAACGGAGCGCAGGTCACCTCGATCCTCCCGTCACGGTACCCCGAGATGCCGCAGCTGGTGCTCGTGCCAGCGACGCAGCACCAGCTGGCCCACGATGCTGCCGATGAGGGCGGTGAACATGTCCCACTGGGTGTCCCACGGATCGCCCTGGGTGCCGAGGAAGTCTGTAGCCCCACTCCCCATGGCGACGGCGGTCCACCATTCGATGAATTCATAACATGCAGAGATCGCCAGACAGATGCAGCACACCAGAAAGAAGAGCCAGCCATCATTCTTGAGCTGGAGACGCCGGCGTAGAATTTCTCGGGCTGCAATGGCCGGAACCAACCCTTGGGCGAAATGCCCGAGGCGATCGTATGGGTTCCTGGAGAGGCCCAGCAGTTGTTCCACCCAATGACCGGCCGGGACACGCGCATAGGTCCAGTGTCCGCCCACCATGAGGATCACCGCATGCACCAGGATCAGGGTGTAGAGCATGGGCGTCAGTGGAAATCGCTTGGCGGTGACGCACAGGATCGGCAGCACGATGAAGATCGGGAAGACCTCCATGAGCCAAGTGGACTCGGAATAGGCGCCGATGGCCGAGCCGGTCAGCGCAACAACGCCGATGGCGAGGAGCAGAAGCGGATAGCGCTCTGCACGGGTCATTCGGGGCACTCCAG
>JBBRBZ010000003.1:0-66552 GCA_038205305.1 Gemmatimonadales bacterium | reverse complement strand
GCCAGCACCGAAGAGAGCCGCCCGATCCTCAACGGCGTCCTGTGGCAGCTGATGCCCGACAAGATGCGGATGGTGGCCACCAACGGGCACCGGCTCGCCAAGATGGAAGTGCCGCTCGCCTCCGGAAATGGCCAGACGGCTGAACTCATTGTGCCGCCCAAGGCGCTGGAACAGATCCGCAAGCTCTTCGGTCCCGACGATGAGATCGAGATCGGACGCTCCGACAATCACCTCGGCTTCCGCTCCGCCACCACCCAGGTCTTCACCCGACTCATCGAAGGTCCGTACCCGAACTACGAACAGGTCATCCCGCGCGAAAACGACAAGGCCGCTACCACCGACAAGGCGACACTCATGGCGGCCCTTCGCCGTATGAGCATCGTCGCGAGCGACCAGACGCACCGCATCCGCATGTCGTTCGGTGATGGCTCCTGCCGGTTGTCCGTCACCACGCCCGACCTCGGTGAAGCTCAGGAGGAGATCACGGTTTCCTACGAGGGCGAGCCGCTCGATATCGGCTTCAACGCGAATTACCTGCTCGAGGTCCTGAAGTACATTCCCACCGACGAGGTCCGCATGACCTTCAAGGCGCCCGAACGCGCCTCGACCGTCGAACCGGTCGGCTGGGACGATCCCGCGGCGTACCTGACACTGGTGATGCCGCTGCGTCTGCTCGACTGAAGGAGAACGGAGATTGGAGAACGGAGAACGGGGACTCACCCCTTGCACCTTTTCACCGTTCTCCGTTCTCCAATCTCCGTTCTCCCCCTCCACGATCCCTGGGTGTCCGCAAATGATTCGCAAACTGTCTCTCACCGCCCTCGCCCTCGGCGCCCTCACCGCCCCGCTCCTCGCCCAGCAGAAGAAGCCGGCTGTCGCGGCGAAGACCGTCTGGCCCGATGAAGGCGTCTTCAAGTGGGCGCCGCGCCCCACCGTCTCGGCCATCACCGCCAACGACCTGCGCACTCGACTCTACCAGATCGCCGATGATTCGATGCACGGCCGCAAGATTGGCGAGATCGGCAACTACGTCACCACCACCTACATCGCCAGTGAGTTCAAGCGGCTCGGTCTCAAGCCGGCCGGCGAGAACGGCGGCTATTTCCAGACGCTCGACTATGGCACCTCCGCCTTCGACAGCAGCAGGGTCAGGCTGTCGGCAGGAGGGATCGCCTTCGAACCGAAGCGGGACTTCATGCCGTCGGCGGCCGACGCAACGGTGGCCCGCGAAGCCAACTGGCAGAACCTGCCCACGGTGTTCGCCGGAACGGCTGGTGCAGATGTCCCGCTCGATCCGTCGATGTTCCGCGGCAAGGTCGCCGTCTTCATTGCGGTGCCAGCCACTGGCGGCCAGCGCGGCGGTCGTGGAGTTGCACCGGTCTGCGATGCCTCCATGGGCTGGCCCAACCAGCGGGGCGCCTACCACGCCCTGGAGCAGGCCGCTGCGGCAGCCCGCGCCAATGGCGGTCGCGCTGGAGCCGGCGGCCGCGGCGGCGGACGGGGCGGTGACGTCCGGCTGGCGTCGCTCGCCGCCGCCGGTGTACTCCTGGCCACCCAAAACCTGCCGGCCAATGAATCGTTCGCGCCCTCGCGCCCCGGGATGTTCCCGGTGCCAGGACCCAGCGCACTGCCCACCGCAATGATCTCGGCCGCCGCCGCCATGAAACTGTTCGGCAAGCCGGTCGGTGAGCTCGCGATCGGTGCCGTCGGCCAGCCGGTTAGCGCGTCCTGGAGCTACACCTCCACCCTCTCGCCGTTCCCGGCACGCAACGTGATCGCGGTCCTGCCCGGCTCCGATCCGAAGCGCGCGACCGAATACGTGCTGGTGGGCGCGCACAACGACCACAACGGCGTCAATGCCACTGCAGTCGACCACGACTCACTCCGCGCCTTCAACACCATCATGCGGCCGCAGGGAGCCAACGATCAGCTCAGCTGCCTCCCCAACGCCACCCAGCAGCACCTGATCGACTCGCTCATCCGCTACGCCCGCAGCATCCGGCCGCCGCGCCGCGATTCGATCATGAACGGCGCCGATGACGACGGCTCAGGCACCGTGGTCCTGCTCGAGATCGCCGAGAAGTTCGCCAAGGAACATCCGGCGCGCTCGATCATCTTCATTTCGCACCAGGGCGAAGAAGCCGGCCTGCTCGGTTCGGCGTGGTTCACCGCGCACCCGACCATTCCACTCGATTCGGTCGTGGCGGCCCACAACATGGATATGCTCGGCAAGGGTCGCGTCACCGACGTCGACATGGGTGGCCCGGCGTCGGTCCAGACCCTCGGCTCGCGACGGCTCTCCTACGAGTTTGGCAACATCATCGACTCGGTCAACGCCATCAGCGCCGAACCGATGGCGATCGACAAGACCTGGGACATCCCGGCCAACCCGCTCAACCGCTTCTGCCGCTCCGACCAGGTCAACTACGTCAACCACAACATCCCTGTCACCTACTTCTCGCTCGGCTACGCGCGTGACTACCACCAGCCGACCGACGAGCCGCAGTACATCGACTACGACCACGCCGCCCGCCTCGGCCGCTTCATCCACCGCGTGATGACCGCCGTCGCCGATCGGGCCGATCGCCCCGCCATCAGCGGAGCAGATCCCAGCATGCCGAGCTGCGGCCGATAACGCTGGAGAACAGAGAACGGAGATTGGAGAACGGTGGGGGCCAGAAAGATGGCCCCTTCCTTTTACCCTTCAGCCGACTTCGTTCTCGGTTCCGTTCACCGTTCACCGTTCACCGTTCACCGTTCACCTGAGGCTGTCCGCCCCCACAATGCTAGTAGTATCCACAGGTACCTCTACACTCCTCCCCGTCATCCGTTGGTAAATCAGATCCCGCCGCCAAGCCATTCTTCCTGGTCGGTAGTTGGGATTACTACTCCGCGGAAATGGCAGCAGGCCAGCCAAGGTCGCCGCCTCTTCTGAGGAGAGCGCGCGCGCACCCTTCCCAAAATAGAGTCGGCTCGCCGCCTCTGCCCCCCACACCTCGTTGCCCATCTCGGCGGTGTTGAGGTAGAGCGCCATGATCCGGTCCTTGGGGAGCCAGAGCTCGAGCCGCCAGGCGGTGAACGCCTCCTTGACCTTGCGGAGCGGGTTCCGGGAGGGGGAGAGGTAGAGGTTCTTCGCGAGCTGCTGGGTGAGCGTGCTGGCGCCGCGCATTGGCTTCTTGCCCGCCATGGTGCGCCGGTAGCTTCGCCAGAGCTCGCCGCGATCCCGGGCACTGCCCCAGGCGAAGGAATCGCGCGGATATCCCATGGCATGGCGGACTTCCACCCAGTCGAAGACGCCGTGGTCGTAGAAGCGATTGTCCTCGCCGATCATCACGGCCCGCGTCAGCGCCGGGGCGATTTGCTCCATCGGGACCGGCTGGTAGCGCCGCTTGGTGGCCGCGAGCGGGTCCTCGTGGCGCCGCATCGCCATGAACGCCGTCTCGTGGGGGAAGGCAAAGCGATACCAGAGTGGCGGGGGCCAGACCGCGAAAAGCCAGATGACGAAGAGCCCCACCGCCAACACCAGGCCGAGGAGGAGCTTTCGCAGCAGGCTCCGTTTCTTACGGAGTGCGGCCACGCATCATCGGCGAAAAGACCACCTTGCTCCGGATGAACCGGGTCGTGGGGACGAGCTGGTGCGACGCGGGGACGCTGATCAGCACGGCCATCGAGTCACGACGGGTTACCGAGGAAATTTCCCCGCTTGTCCTTAGGTAGTATGTGTTACTACGAACGCCCTGTCCTGTCATCGACATCGTCATGCTCCCCTCTGCGCCCTTGCCGGACTGTTCCAGCGAGCGCTCCTCCGTGATCAACAGTCCCGGCTGCCCCAAAATTAGCGTGTCGGCCCCGGCAACCCAGTTCGCCGTGGAACGCTCGCTGGTCTCGAAGATGTCTACCCTGCCCCGCGATGTCGATGTATCGCTCCAGCGGGAGGAGGGGCTGACTCCGCCAGCCGGCAAATGGGGGAAGAAACCGGCGATGTCAGTCGTCAGATTCTCGATCACTGGCCCGGCCCCGGCGGTCGCGTACCACTCCACCCGGTTGCCCAGCATCCGCCCGGTCCAGACCGTTCCAACCATCGGGATGGAGGCCCGCTCCGGAAAAGGGACCAGACTGAGGGAGTCGAGCCGAAGCGTCATCCCACCGCGCTGATCCACCGTCAGGGTGAAGGCGGCCCGGCGGCTGGTCTGCTGCAGCTGTGTCTCGTTGCCCGGCATGGTCAGCACGATCGAGTCGTTGCGACTGAGCGTCACGGCGGCGCTCCAGCCCATCGCCATCCTGACTGTGGCGGCCCGGGATGTCGTTGGCGTCGGGGTGGTGACTGGTGGCTTTCCGCCGCAGGCAGCCAGCAGTGTGCCGAAGGTGAGGGCCAACAGCTTTCGTGGTGAGCACTTCAGGTCCAAGAACCGCATAGGCTCCGCCGCTGCAGGGTGCAACAACACGACGAACGAGGCATCGCCTGGAAACACCAACCCGCCACTGGTCTCGCGACCGGTGGCGGGCGGATGGGGGCCGGGCGACGTCAGTGCAGGATCGTGAGCGTCAGGTCCGACACCGCCGTCACCGGGATCGGCTCGGGAAGGCCGGGCGCGGTCACCTGCAGTGCCTGGTTCGAGTGCATCGTGGCATGTGTGGAGGGACCCCCGGCGGGCGAGGTGACCGTCGTCTTGCTGGTGGCGGTGCCGATGTAGGTCTGCTGCCCACCATCAAGGCTCAACGTGCTGTTGCCGCTGCCTTCAATCGTGATCACCCCACCCTCGACGCCAGTCACCTTCCAGTCATGGATGACCTTGGTCTTCTGTGTGCCGCTCGGGCTGGTGTTGCTTGACTCAGTGGTATCGGTCCAGCCCTCGCCGACCTGCTTGCCACTGCGGGTGCCCGCGAACAGGAGGGAGAGGGTCTGCCGAGCAAGCGACGTGGCGGAATTCTCGACATCCTGCGCGGCGTTGTCCTTCATGCCCCGCAGCGTGGGGTTGCCCTGCACCCGGCCGCCAACGATGTAGGCGTTCATGAAGGTCCCCTCGGCCGAGTCGGCGACCGACTGCGGATAGGCCTGCTGCAACTGGCCGGTCGCGGCAAGCCTCATCGAATCGATGATCACATGCGCCAGCTTCCCGCCGGTGGTGTCCGACATCGTCAGGCTGAGGAAGATGTTCGCCGTCAGGTCGGAGGACATCGGCGGCTGTCCCACCGCGGTGAGGTCGACGTCCTGACGCAACTTGGCATCGATGCGGTAGTGAACCGGGGCCGGCACGACGATCGGCTTGACCGGGCCTGGTCCTGAGCCTGCAAGGGCAAGAAGTGCTGCCAGCATCAGTGTGACTCCCGTGTAGACGCGTCTCGCCAACGCGTGGAATGTTCCGTCCGCCCGGAGCGTTTCCGGGGGAGTGCCGCTTCCCGCCCGCAATTTAGCGGTTGGGGCCGTACGAGGGAGGTGGGGACGAGGATTCGGTCAGCCGCCACACAATCGCGCCCCTCGAGGCCAGAGGCATCGAGGGGCGCGCGGGTCGGACCGTAAGCCGAGTTTTGTTTCCCTCGCCGTGAGGCTTGGGAGATGATCATCTGTCTGGGACCGTCGTCGCCGACGGCCTCGAGCAGCCTACCCGCGGCTCAGACGGTGCGGGCCGCACCTTGCCGCCTATTTGGCCTTGCTCCGACCGGGGGTTGCCGTGCCCCCTCACTTACATGAGAGGCGGTGGGCTCTTACCCCACCGTTTCACCCTTGCCTGATCCCGTTGCTTGCGCGCCGGGCCATCGGCGGTCTGTTCTCTGTTGCCCTGTCCGTCACCTTGCGGTGCCCAGGCGTTACCTGGCGATCTGCCCTGTGGAGCTCGGACTTTCCTCGACCCCGGGCTCGCGCCCAGGACCGCGATCATCGCGTCCAACCCGTGCCCCAAAGTAGCACTGCGCACCCCCCGATGCGTTGTGCGGTCGCGCCGAGCCGCAAGCGGGTGGTGGTGGCAATTGAGGGGCGGTTGATGAGAGATCGCCATCGTGTCGGCACCCCAACCCGAGGGATCCGATGCCGAGCAGCGCTACGCCGACCATTGCCGCCGTCCTGGAACCAACCGAACGCACTCGTGCCGACGCCGCGGGCAGCGGCTGCTTCTCCCTGGTGCACCGCGAGTCGATTCGCGAGGCGATCCGCGTGGTCCGCGAACGACCTGTCGACGCGATGCTGGTGTCGGTGCGTCGCTGCACCGGCGATTCCCCCGCCTTGCTCGAGCAGTTCGCTCGCGCCTTCCCCGCCATCCCCACCATCGCACTGGTCACGTCGCGCGAGCCCGGCGATGCCGAAGCGCTCCTCCGGCTTGGCGCCACCGGCGTGCGCCAGGTGGTCGATGCCACCGACCCCTCCGGCTGGCGCCGGCTCCGCGAAGTCCTCGGCGCGCCACCCGCCGAACGGGCGCAGTCCATTCTCGGCCCGGTGCTGGAAACGGTCGGCGGTCTGACACCCAGTGGTCGCCGCTTCTGGGAGGAGTTGGTGCGCAGTGCGCCGGAAACCACCACGGTGCGGCAGCTCGCCCTGCGATTGTCGATCACGCCATCGACCTTCGTTTCGCGCTTCGTTCGCACCGGACTGGCGAGCCCCAAGGATCATCTCGTCGCGGTGCGGCTCTGCCACGCCGCACGACTCTTCGACGAGGGCGATCTCAACGTCGCCGATGTGGCGTACCGACTCGACTACGCCTCACCACAATCGTTCGGTCGACACCTGCGCGTGGTGTTGGGAATCACGCCGAGTGAATTCCGGGCGCGCTTTCCTTTCTCGATGGTGCTCGATCGATTTCTGTCGCGATTCGTGCGCCCGCATGTCCAGTTGTGGCGGCAGTTCCGGCCGTTGGCGCCGGGGAGGGGATGACGGAGAACGGAGGGGCGAGGAGGCACGTGCATGGCGGGGGCGACGCATTCGTCGCCCCCCCCAACACGGTGCTCGAAGCTCACTCGCCTTCACGAGCGCGACGACCGGCACCCCGGCGGCTTCGATCTTCTCCACGCCACCCGCCTCGCGATCGACCACCGCCAGCACACCGATGACCGTGCCGCCCTCGTGGCGCACGGCGTCGATGGCCAGCAGGGCCGAGGCGCCCGAGGTGATCACATCTTCGATCACCACCACCGCGTCACCGGCGGCGAAGTTCCCCTCGATGCGTCGGCCGGTGCCATGCTGCTTCGCTTCCTTGCGCACCGAGAAGGCATCGATCGGATCGATGTGGCGCCCCGCGCTCGCCGCCGCGATGGCGTAGCTCACCGGATCGGCGCCCATGGTGAGCCCGCCGACGCTGCGCGGCGACCACTGCGCCGCCAAGATCGCCTCGAGACCAATGCGGCCGATCAAGTGCTGGCCCTGTGCTGACATGGTGGTGAGGCGACAATCGATGTACCAGTCGGACTTGGCGCCGGAGGCGAGGGTGAAATCGCCGAACTTCACCGAGCGCTGCTTGAGCAGCGCCACGAGCGCGTCATGGGCCGCAGGCATGGGCTACTTCTTGAAGAGAGAAGAGAAGAATCCCTTCTTCTCCGGTTCTGCGGTCGCGGCTTCGGCGAAGGCGGCGGTGAAATCGCCCACCGTCCTCCAGCGCTTGCTGATGTCGCGGGAGAGTCCCTTCATCACGACTTCTTCCAGGCGCGGCGAAAACTTCACGCTCTTGTCGGCCTGGTTGAGCGAGATTGGGTCCTGCGTGAGCAGCTGCTGGAACAGTTCACGGGGGTTCTTTCCCGGGAACGGCGTGACCTCGGTGAGCAGCTGATAGGCGATCACGGCCAGCGAATAAACGTCCGCCTGCTCCCCGACCAGTTCGCCCGACAGTGCCTCGGGTGCCACGTATTGCAGCGTGCCGACGAAAAAGCCGGCGCGCGTCAACCGCTCCTCAGCTGGCAGTTCGGCGTCGCGCGCGATGCCGAAGTCGAGCAGCCGAGCCGTCTGCGTGACCGGGTCGTACATGATGTTGGCTGGCTTCAGGTCGCGGTGGATGATGCCCTGGCCGTGTGCTGCCTGAAGGGCGTTGCCGATCTGGCTGACGATGTTGGCCGCGACTGGTGGCGTCAGCTTGCCGGCCTTGGTGATGAAGGTCTCCAGCGGCTCGCCGTCGGCCCATTCCAGTGCCAGGTATTGGACCCCGTTCGATTCGCCGAACTCGAAGGTGCGCACCACATTGGGGTGGATCACCCGGGCGCCAAATTCTGACTCCCGCAGGAAGCGCTTGATGGCCACCGGATCGGTGGCCAGGCGCGGCCGAAGCACCTTGAGTGCGACTTTTCCGCGCTCAGCGTGCTCGGCGAGATAGACTTGGGCGGTGCCGCCCTCGCCCACCGCTCGCCGGATGGTGTAGCCCGCGATGGTCTGCCCGATCAAAGGATCTTGTGCCATGGGATGCCGCAAAGGTATCCCACGCCCCGGTCCGGCGGCAAGCGCCGACGCGGGGTCGCCCGCCCCCGGTCATATCCGGGGCGTCTCATTCGTCATATAGTTTACAAACCATGCACCCACTCCATCCCGGTCTCCGTCGCGCCCTTTGGGTGCTGCTCGTCTCCCTGCCGCTTGTGGCAGGATGTGGCTCTTGGCAACGCGTGGGCTCCACCAACACCCCCACGCCCGAGGACCAGCTGGTCCAGCTGCTGAACGTCAGCACCAGCTACGGACGCCTCGGGCACCTGATTTCCACCGACCAGGTCCACTACGTCGGCAGTGTCGCCTTCGTCCCCGGGCACGGCGACTCGACCCGGGCGCTGGTGGGACTCTCCCTCGCCAACCGGGAATTCGCCTTCCAGCGCGATGGTCAGGGGTTCGGCGCCCGCTACCGGGTGGACTACCAGTTCGATCGGCCGGGGGCACCGCCGGTGACGGTGGGGCACGATCAGGCCATTCGGGTCGCCACCTTCGCCGAAACGGTTCGCAGCGACGAAAGTGTCCTGCTTCAGGAACAGTTCACCCTGACCCCCGGTGATTACACCCTCACTGTCCGGGTTCGGGACCTCACCAACGCGCAGGTGGGCACCGCGACGCAGAAGCTCGTCGTCCCTGCCTTCCGGGCCGGCTCCTTCACCGCGCCGATCCTCGCCTATGAAGTCCGTGCCAGGGGCTCCCGCGCTGATTCGCTCTCCATCGTGATGAATCCGCGGGGGACGGTCGCCTACGGCGGCGATACCCTCCTCATCTACCTCGAAGGAGTCGGTTACTCCAAGCCCACCTCGGTGCCGCTGCAGGTGCGTGACGACCAGGACAGCCTGGTGTTCAGCACCAGCATCCATTTCACCGGCGAACGGCAGGTGGAGAGCCAGTATCTTCGCATCGCTCCCGATTCGGTCCCGCTGGGGCAGCTCGAGATCATCTTGGGCGACACCACCATGGGCACCCGGCGGACCAACGCCCTGGTCTCCTTCTCGGCGGCATGGGTGGTCACCAATTTCGACGACCTGATCTCCCTCCTCCGCTATTTCGGCGAGGACAACAAGCTCTCCAAGATCCAGAAGGCCAAGGCGACCGATCGCGTCGAGCTCTGGAAGCAGTTCTACCACGAGACCGATCCGGTGCCCAGCACGCCCAACAACGAGGCAATGGATCTCTACTTCAGCCGGGTGGCGATCGCCAATCAGCGCTACCGGAGTGAGGGCGGCGCCGGGTGGCGCACCGATCGGGGTGAGGTGTTTATCGTTCTCGGAGATCCCGACGAGATCCTCGACGCGTCGCCGACACTGCAATTCAATGGGCGGTACTACCAGTGGAACTACACCGAGTATCGCATCACGCTCTACTTTCAGGACCAGACCGGCTTCGGGCGATTCCGCTTGACGCCCACGTCGCGTTCCGACTTCGAGAGGATCAAGACGCGCGTCCAGCGCCAGCGGTAGTCCGCCGCTGATGCCGGAGCACGATCCGCCGCAACTGTTCCTGATCGACGGCTACGCGCTCATCTACCGGGCGTTCTTCGCCCTCATCAGCCGGCCGCTTCGCACCGCCAAGGGAGAGAACACCTCGGCGGCGTGGGGCGTCATCAACTTTCTCCTCCGTCTGCGCGAGAAGTACCGCCCCGACTACCTGCTCTGGGTCAACGATGCAGGCGACTCGTTCCGCACCGCGGCGTACGCCGAGTACAAGTCCACCCGCGAAAAGCTCGACGCCGAGTTGCAGGCCGATTTCGACACGGCCGTCGAGCGGGTCCGCGCGCTGCTCGCCGCGTTCCGCATTCCCCTGGTCGAGGTTGATGGCTACGAAGCCGACGACGTGATCGGAACGCTCGCCGTGAAGGCGGCGTCCAGCGGACTCGAGGCCGTGATCGTCTCCGGCGACAAGGACTTCTACCAGCTGATTCGCCCTGGCGTCACCCTGCTCAACCCCGGTCGCGGCGGCCCCGCGGGCGTCGACGAAGTGTGGGTCACCGAGGCGAATGCCTCCGACCGACTCGGTGTGCCGCCCTCCCAGGTGCGCGACTATCTCGCCCTGCTCGGCGACTCCTCCGACAACGTGCCCGGCGTGAAGGGCATTGGTGAGAAGGGCGCTGTCCTGCTGCTGCAGGAATTCGGCTCGCTCGAGGCGATTCTCGAGCACGTCTCCGAGGTGAAGCAGAAGCGGTCCCGCACGGCGCTCGAGACCCAAGCCGACATGGCAAGGCTCTCCAAGCAGCTGGTGACCATCATGCTCGACGTGCCGGTCGAACTCGATCTCGCCGCCGCGGAGATCGAGCCCCCCGATCGTCAGGCGCTGGCGAAGCTCTGTGCCGAGCTGGAATTCCATTCGCTGATGTCGCGGGTCGATCGTCTGGGGGGTGGCGTGACCACGGGCGCCGATCCAGCGTCGGCCGACGGCGTGGCCGTCGCAGCAGCGATCCTGCCGCCGGTGCCCGAGCTCGTGGTGCCCGTGGTGGACGATCCGACCGCGCTGCCCGCTCTCGCCGCCCGGCTGCGACAGGCGCCGCTGCTGGCCATCGACACCGAGACGTCCTCACTCGAGCCGCACGACGCCGAGCTCATCGGCTTGTCACTGGCCGCGAGCCCGACCGAGGTCTGGTACCTCCCGTTCGGGCACCGCGCGCCGATGCAGGGGCTCTTTCCTGAGGAACAGACCGACTCTTCGCCCAGCGTGACGGTGAGGAACCTGCCGCCGATCACCGACGCACGCTGCGCCCCGATCGCCGACCTTCTCCGCGACGCCACGGTGCCCAAGGCAGGACACAACCTCAAGTACGACGTCCAGGTGCTGCGCCGCGCCGGCATCGAGGTCGCGGGTATCGCCTGTGACACCATGCTCTCCGCGTTCGTCCTCGACCCCTCACGGCGCTCCTTCGGCCTCGACGCGCTGGCCCTCGAGTTCCTCGGCCAGACGATGACGCAGTACACCGATCTCACCGGCAAGGGAAAGTCACAGATACCCTTCGCCGAGGTTCCGGTGGAGAAGGCCGCCAAGTACTGCGGCGCCGACAGCGCGACCGTGCTCGGACTGCACGAGATCTTCTCCCCCGATCTCGACCGCACCGCGCTGCGACCGCTGCTCGAACAGATCGAGTTGCCGCTGCTCCCCGTGCTGGTCGACATGGAATGGGCCGGGATTGCCATCGACGGCGAGCACTTCGCGCGGCTCGGCCGAGAGCTGGCGCACGATCTTCAGTTGCTGGAGCAGGAAATCCAGCAGATGGCCGGCGACAAGCCGCTCAACATCAATTCGCCCCGTCAGCTGGCGGTGATCCTCTTCACCGACCTTGGCCTCCCCGTCCTCAAGAAGACCAAGACCGGTCCGTCGACCGACGCCGACGTGCTCGAGCAGCTCGCCGAGATGGGGCACGAGTTCCCCAAGCGGATCCTGGCCTATCGTGAGTTGCAAAAACTGAAGAGCACCTACGTCGACGTGCTTCCCACCAAGGTCAATCGTGAGACCGGGCGGATTCACACCTCGTTCAATCAGGTCGGCGCGCAGACCGGTCGGCTCTCCTCGACCGATCCCAACCTCCAGAACATTCCCATTCGCTCACCGCGCGGCGAGGCGATCCGACGGGGCTTCATTCCCCAACGCGGCTGGAAATTTGTGGTGGCCGACTACTCGCAGATCGAGTTGCGCCTGATGGCGCACCTCTCGGGCGATCCAGCCTTCATTGAGGCGTTCCGTCGGGGCGAGGACATTCATCGGCAGACCGCGGCCATCATCTTCGGCGTGCCGCTCACCGAGGTGACCAGCGAGATGCGCGCGCGGGCCAAGACCATCAACTTCGGCACCATCTATGGGCAGGGACCGTTCGCGCTCTCCAAACAGCTGGGGATCACGCAGGAGGAGGCCAAGCGTTTCATCGGCGACTACTTCACCCGATTCGCCGGCGTGCGCGCCTTCCTCGACAATCAGGTGACCATTGCGCGCGACAAAGGCTACGTCGAAACCCTCTTCGGGCGGCGACGCTACATCAACGAAATCAACGATCGCAACTTCAACATCCGCTCCTTCGGCGAGCGCACGGCGCAGAATACGCCGTTGCAGGGCTCCGCGGCCGACTTGATCAAGCTCGCCATGATCAGCATTCACCACGCCCTGCCGGCCGCCGGCCTGCAGTCGCGGCTGCTGCTCCAGGTGCACGACGAACTCGTGGTCGAGGCCCCGGCCGCCGAAGCCGATGCCACCGCCGCCCTCGTCAAGGAGCACATGGAAGGCGCCGCATCGCTGAGTGTGCCGCTGCTGGTGACGGTGGGGATTGGAGATAATTGGATGGACGCGAAAAGCTAGACGGAGAACGGAGGATGGAGAACGGAGGGGGCCGATGACATTGATGCCAATTCCACCCCTACCGCTCGCTCCTTGGGTCTCCGTTCTCCGTTCTCCGTTCTCCGTTCTCCTTCCTGACTCCCGGCCACCAGTTCCACTTCCCCGCGATCTGCATCAGGCTTGGTACCAGCACCATGCGGATCACGGTGGCATCGAGCAGCACCGCGACGGCGAGGCCGAAGCCGACGAACTGCATCAGCAAGATTCGCGCAAAGGCGAACATGCCGAACACCGCGATCATGATCAGCGCGGCCGAGGTGATCACCGAGGCGGTGGCCGAGAGGCCCTCCCGTGTGGCCAGCGTGTTCTGGCCGGTGCGGTCGTAGGCTTCCTTGATGCGAGACAGCAGGAAGACCTCGTAGTCCATCGAGAGTCCGAACACCACCGCGAAGACCACCACCGGCACGATCACATAGATTGCCGACGTGGGCCCATCGAGTCCGAAGAGCGAGCCGCCGATGCCGTGCTGGAACACCAGCACGATGAGTCCGAACGTGGCAGCGACCGAGAGCGAGTTCATCACCACGGCCTTGATCGGCACCAGCACCGACTTGAACACCACCGCGAGCATCAGCGCGGTGATGGCCATCACCATCGCCACCAGCAACGGGAAGCGCCGAAGCAACAGCTCCTGGTAATCGAGCGAGGTGGCGACGTAGCCGCCAACACTCACCGTCGCGCTCTTCAGCTGTTTCACCGCCCCCGACGCCACGATCTTCCGGATGTCGCTCACCACCGTCATCGCCGTGGTCAGTGAGGTACTGTCGGCGAGGATCACGTCCATCAGGGTGGTGCGATTGTCGCGACCGAGGTAGGCGTCGAGGAAATCGGGATACTTGATCCGCACCGAATCGGGCTCACTGTAGAGCAGCGAGTATTCCAGGATCCCCTTCCCCGGGCTCAAGTCCACCAACGACTTCACGTCACCGATGCGCGGGTCGGCGCGCAGCGTATCGGAGAGCCGTTTGAGCGCCCGCAGGCCGGTGGCATTGGTGGCGTCCATCCCTTCGGGGAACTCGATCACCAGCCGGATCGGCATGATGTATCCCGAGACCCCCATCCGTTCGAGGGTGGCCACCCCCGCTCCGGCCTCGGTTTCGGTGGGCCACCAGTTGCGGCTGGGGAGTCCGATATGGAGGAAGGCCACCGGGATGGTGAGCAGGCCGATGGTGGTGCCGCCCAGCGCGAGCGCACGGTACGGATGCCGCGACAAGGTGCGCGCCCACTTCTCCCAGATCTTCGGGCGGTGGTACCAGGCGAGCCGCCGGGCCAGCCAGCGCGGCCGGTCGATCGAGCGGCCCAGCAGCGACAGCAACGCCGGCAACAGCGTGGTCGCGAGCAGTACGGCGACGGCCACCACTGCCAGTCCCGCGAGCCCGACGCTCCGCGTCTCGGTGAGTGGCGTGAAGACGAGGGCGGCGAATCCCACCACGACCGTCATGCCCGACGTCATCACCGCGTGGCCAGCGGTCACGAAGGTGCGCACTGCGGCGTCACCTGGTCGGAGCCCCTTCCCCAGCTCCTCGCGGAATCGGGTGACCACCAGCAGTGAATAGTCGATCCCCACCCCGAGGCCGATCATCGAGATCATGTTGAGGACGAACACCGACATCGGCGTGTACAGCGCCATCACGCCCACCAGCGCCAGCGCGATGGTGATCGCCATCACGCCCACCACGATCGGCAGGAACGCCGCCACCAGTGCGCCAAAGGCGAGCACCAGCACAGCGAGGGTGATGGGGATCAGTCGCCGTTCATTGGAGCGCGCGTCGTCGGCGCTGATTTCCTTGATGTCCAGGTCGAGCGGAGCGCGGCCAGTGACCAGCACGCTGTAGGCATCGCGATTCGGGAAGCGGCGCAGGATGCTGGCGAAGGCTTCGCGCAGCGGCGTCACCACGTTGCCCACCGAGTCGTGCTCCACGTTGAGCGATACGAGGAAGAACGTCGTCCGCCCGTCGTGGGCAAGGAAGGTCGAATCCCTGCTGGTGCGGTAGGAGACCACGCTGCGCACCCACGGTTTGGCGCGGGCGGCAGCAATGAGCGAGTCGAGCAGCTGGCCGGGCACCCCTTCGGTGACCTTCTCGGGGGCCTGCAGCGTGACGGCGAAGAACTCCGACACCGGCCCCTCGAAGCGCGCCGCCAGCAGGGAATCGGCAAAGCGCGCCTCGGTCATTTCGCTGGCGCCGCCACGAATTTGGAGGCGTCCGACCGTCTCCCCGGCCTGCGTGGCCGCGAAGAGGCCGATGACGGCCCACACGCCGATGATGATCCATCGCCAACGGACCAGCGCCCGCCCCAAAGATTCCAGCACGGCACAATGGTAGGGAACGACCCCCCCCGGGCGCTAGCGTAAGGTCGCAATCCCGGCCAACTTGAACCGATAGTGGAATCCATGAACAGTCGCCCGCTTCTCATCGTCGTCGGTCTCTTCGCCGCTCTCGTCGGCTTCGATGCCCTCCGCCGGCACGGCCCCCCCGCTTCGGCGCCGGTCGCCCCGCCACCGGCGGCCCCGCACTCCGGGGGGTCCGCCGCGGCGCCGCCACCCCGGCAACTGGGCCCGTTGCCTGGGATCGACGCGCCGTCGGGAGGCACGCCCACCCTCGACCTGCTGGCAAGACTCGCCATCCGTCGCCGGATTGCCCGCGAGGGCGAGGCGGTCTATCTCGACTCCCTGCTGGCCAACACCGACTCGATGGTGGTCCGCTGGGCCGATCGCAGCGGAGCCCCGCTTACTGTCGCCTTTGTCCGCGACACCTCGCTGACGGGGTGGAGCGAGTCGATCCTCGACGACGCCAGGGCCGGGATGCACAGTTGGGATGGCAATTCGGCAGGCCTTGGGTTCCGGGAGGTCACGAGCCCCGACTCCGCCGACATCCGGGTGCGCTGGGTCGTGGCGCTGCCCGACAGCACGCGAGTCGGGGTCACCAACCTGAACTGGAGTCCCGACGGCGAGATTCACGGCGCCGACATTACCCTCGCACTGCAGGAAGGCGCGCACCATACCGATTTGCCGGTATCGGTCCGGCAGCGGGTCGCGGCGCACGAACTGGGTCACGCCATCGGACTGCCCCACTCCGGTCGTCGCGACGACCTGATGTTCCCCGGCACGCTGGCGTCGTCTCCATCACGACGCGATCAGGCGACCCTGCAACTGCTCTATGCCGTCCCGACCGGATCGCTCCACGTTCCGCAGCAGTAGCCTCAACGGAAGCCCTTTCTGGACCCGAACTTGCAGCCCCGAATCATCATGACCCGTCGCCCTGCCGCTCTTGCCCTGCTCGCGTTTCTCTTGGCACCGCCGCTCGCGGCCCAGGAGTTCGCTGCCGTTGATGCGGCGGTGAAGCACGGCATTGCACAGGGCATCTACCCCGGAGCCGTCGTCGTGGTGGGTCGGGCCGATACCATCCTCTACTCCAAGGGGTACGGGCGCTTCACGTGGAGTCGCACGTCGAGCGTGCCCGATCCCGCCACGTCACTCTGGGATCTCGCGTCGGTGAGCAAGGTGGTCGGCACCACCACCGCGGCGGCGGTGCTGGTCGATGAGGGCCGCCTCGATCTCGATGCACCGGTCTCGTCGTACGTCCCTGAATTTTCCGGTGCCGGCAAGGACCAGGTCACCGTACGCATGCTGCTTGACCACACCAGTGGCCTGCCGCCGTACGCTCCGCTCTACCGCGAAGCGACCACGATTCCCGGCGCATTGCAACGGCTCTTCAAGGTGCCGTTGTCGCGCGAACCGGGACAGAGTCCGCTCTACAGTGACCTCAACGCGATGCTCGCCGGACTCGTCGTCGAAAAGGTGTCGGGGGAGGGCCTCGATGCCTTCGCCGATTCGGCCATCTTCCAACCGCTCGGCATGTCCACCACGCGCTACCGCCCCGGTTCCACCGATCAGCCCAACGTGGTTCCTACGTCGGTATTCAAGGGGAAGCCTGTTGCCGGCGTGGTGAACGATCAGAACGCGCGTGTGCTTGGTGGCGTCGCGGGGCACGCCGGCCTCTTCTCCACCGGTATCGATCTCGCCCACTTCGCCCAGGGTTGGCTGCGCGATTCCACTCGAGCCTCGAAGCCTTGGCTCGATCCGAGCACGCTCGACCAGTTCCTCGAACGCCAGCCTGCCAGTGGCACCCGTGCCCTCGGCTGGGATACCCCGCCCGCCAGCGGCGACACTGCCCTGTCCGCGTACGGACAGTGCGCCACAGCCACCACGATTGGCCACACCGGGTGGACCGGCACGGTGCTCTGGCTCGATCGCTCGCAGAACCTCTTCGTGATTTTTCTGACCAATCGGAGCTATGCGCCGCGCGCACCAAAGCAATCCTTCGCTCAGCTCAAGCTGGTGCGCTCACAGGTCTCTGATGCGGTGCGTGCCGCGCTTGGTGGTTGCGCGTGAAGTGAAAAAGGGCGACCCTCCGCGGGTCACCCTTGAGCCTTCGACGCAGTTGGTAGCTTCCCGCGTCTCTCGTCTCTCGTCTCTCGTCTCTCGTCTCTCGTCTCTAATGCCCCAGAAACGCCCGTACCCTTGGATCCATCTTCTCCGGCGTCCAGTACGGCTCCCACACCAGCTCCAGATCAACCGACGTCACCCCTTCGAGGTCGGCGAGTGTCTGACGAATATCATCCATGATCTCGCCGCTCGACGGGCAACCCGGTGAGGTCAGCGTCATCTTGACGTGCACCACCCCAGCCTCGTCGACGTCGATATCGTAGATCAGCCCGATGTCGATGACATTCAGGCCGAGTTCCGGGTCTTTCACTGCTCGGAGCGCCTTGCGCGCCAGTTCCGCCGAAATCACCACTTCCCTCCCCCGCTCACTTGCTGTCTGCGAATGATACCGTAATGGTCCCCATTCCGGGCCGACCGGTTCGCCGCGTGCTCTTCTCCGTCGGCAATCACACTGGGGCCAGCGCGGCCAGCAGGTCGGGCCCGATGGCGCCGGCCTGCCACTTCCGAACACCCGGGACGTCCAGGAGTTCCTCGACACCCTTCGGCCCGGTCCGGGCGATCGCTTCCAGGGTGCCGTTGGGACAGAGTACGCCGGGGGCGAGCGCCAGTCTGGTGGCCGCCGCGTTGCGCACGGCCTTGAGGCGATCAACCCGTGCCAGAAATTCCGGGTCGATGGCACGGCGCGGCGGCCGCTCCACCCTCGGCAGCTCCGCGTCCGGGACGTCGAGCCCACGCCCGATGGCGGCGAGAAGCTCCTTGCCCCACCGCGAGACCGCCTCCCGCCCCACGCCCCGGACCTTGGCGAGCTCTGCCTCGGTGGTCACTGGGTGGGTCGCCAGCAGGAAGAGCGCTTCATTCCCCATCACCCGGAATGAGGCCCGATCCAGTTCCGCCGCCGTCGTCTCGCGCCAGAAATAGACCTCGCGCAGCACCGCCAGCGCCCGGCGTTCGAGTGCCTTGGCGCCCTTCAGTTCCAGGTAGCTGGTCTGCTGGTCAAGCTCTCCAGCTGTCCAGCGAGTATTCTCGAGCAGCGCAAACTCCTCAGCAACCCAGCTATCTCTTCCCATAGCAATGAGTTGGTTAAGTAGTAGTGTACGCAACTCACAGAGGTTTAGTGTGTCGCCATAGGCATAATGAAGCATCTCCGCTGAGAGCGGCCGCGCCGACCAATCTGCCCGCTGGAAACGCTTGTCAGCCTTGACGCCGAAGTACTTCTCCAGCAGGGCGCCGAGGCCAATCCCCGGTTCATTGAGGAATTGGGCGGCGATCCGGGTGTCGAACAGGTGTCGGGCCCGGAAACCGTGCTGCTTGTCCAGCAGCCGGAGATCGTAATCGGCGTCGTGGAAGATCTTCTCCACCTTCGGGTCGGCGAGGAGCTCGCCAATCGGCGCGAGATCACCCACCACCAGCGGATCGATCACTGCCGTCACCGAGGGGGAGCTGAGCTGGACCAAGTAGACCCGGTCGTGGTAGTGGTGAAACGAGGCGGCCTCGGTGTCGAGTGCGATGATCGCCTCGTCGGCCACGGCGGCGAGCAGCTCCCGGAAGGAGTCTGGACGATCAATCAGGAGGAGGTCCATCAGTCCCGCCGCTTGCTGGCGAACTCGAGCCCATCGGCGATGTCTTCCAGCGCCTTCGCCAGGGTCTTGTAGAACTCGGCGTCCGGGGTGGTGGGGGTGCCCATCGAGGCATCGAGAGAGAGCTTTCTCGACAGCTTGGCGGCGTGGCGGATGTAGTCAGTCGAGGGGGCCATTGGTGCTCCAATCGGTGGTCCGCGAAACGTAAGTAGTTGGCCGGCGAGAGGGTCTCCGGGACGTCGGTGTGAAACAACTTCTATGGTCAAACGTCATATGCTGTGCGGGCCGACAGAACCTCTCCCTCTGTCACCGCTTACACGCAATAGAAAGCCTGCCACCCGAGACGCTCACTGGCATCATGACCAACTGGTCGTGGGCGGTGAGCGCTCCTCTTTGGAGCAGAACGGGCGCTCCGTGAAGGTACGGAGCGCCCGAGTATTTCTCCGGCCACGACCCGTCCTACTTCTGGGGCCGACCCGGCGGGGTGTCGGAATCGAACACGTCGCGGTTCAGGGCGATGAACGGCCGCAGCCCATCTGGGACGTCTTCCTCAGGGAAGATGGCGTTCACCGGGCACTCCGGTTCACATGCACCACAATCGATGCACTCGTCGGGGTGAATGAAGAGCTGATTCTCCCCTTCGTAGATGCAATCGACAGGGCACACATCAACGCACGCGCGATCCTTCACGCCAATGCACGCCTCGGTGATCACGTACGGCATCGTTCACTCCTTGCAGTGTGGTCGCCGTGCCCACCATCGGGGCGAAGCGATCCGGTCGCCGCTGTTGAGCCGAGCGGGGGAAATTCGGCGACGGGAGAGAGTAGGAACGATCCCCCGGTGTGCGCAAGCCCCGCGGCAGCGAATCAGGGAAGGGTGGGGGCCCTGGACGGTCGGCACGTTACGTTTTCGAGATGGTTTCGCGCCCGTTCCTCGCGTTCGGTGTCACCACCCTCCTCGTGTTGTCGGCGAGTGCGCCACTCCCCGGGCAGGGGGGGGCGCCGGCCTGTCGCCCGGGTCCGACCGCACTCGTGCTCAGTGGCGGCGGAGCCAAGGGGCTCGCCCACATCGGTGTGATTGAGATGCTCGACTCGGCCGGGGTGCGTCCCGATCTCGTCGTCGGCACCTCGATGGGTGCGATCGTCGGGGCGCTCTACGCCTCCGGCCTCACGGGACGGGCGATCGATTCACTCACCCGGGCGCTGGCGATTGCCCAGGTGACCACGCCCGGTGAGTTGCACGGTCCGGTGGCGTGGGGTACCCGGCTGCCGCTGGTGATCTGGGAAGAGGGCACCGGGGGTTTCACAGTCCAGAGCTCGGCGCTGCGGCAGTCGGATGCCAACGGGCCGCTCAATGTTGCGCTGTTGCGTGCCAACCTGCTCGCCCGTGGTGATTTCAATCGACTGCCCATTCCGTTGCGCGTGGTCGCCACCGATCTGCGTGACCGCAGCGTGGTGGTGCTCGACAAGGGCGATCTGGCGCAGGCTGTCCGGGCCAGCATCGCGATTCCGCTGGTCTTTGCCCCGGAACGCATTGGCCACCGCGTCCTGATCGACGGTGGGCTGTCCGCCAACATCCCCATTGGTGTCGCACGCTCGGCCGGTGCCGCGCATGTCATCGTCAGTGATGTCACGGCGCGACCTACCGACACCCTCAATCTCGAGTCGTCTCTCGTCGTGGCGGATCGGGTCGTCAATTGGTTGTTCCGACAGCCCGCCGACTCGCTTGCCGATGAAGATCTCTACGTCCGTGTCGACGTAGACGGCTTCGCCTCGCTCGACTTCTCGGCCCACTCTGTCGATTCGCTGCTGCAGCTCGGTCGCGCGGCGGGTCGGCGCATGCTCGCGAGCTGGTCGTGTCGCCCCGAGGGTCGACCCGCTATGCGCGTGTCGGCGGTGGGCGTTCTGCCAAGGGTGATCGTCGGCGTGGCAACGTCGGCGCGGGACAGTGACGCCACCCGGCTGCTCACCCGCGCCCTGTTCCTCACGCCGGGCGCCGAGCTCGATCTGCACGCGTTGCAGCAGCGGCTCTTCGCCTTCGGTCGTCGGGAGGTTTTTCGGGAGATGTGGCTCGTCCCGACTGGCACCGGGGACTCCGTCACCTTTCACCCCACGGTGCGGTCCCTTCCCAGGCGCAGTGCGGGAATTGGGCTGGCGTACGATCAGGAGCTTGGCGGCCGCGCGTGGCTCGGCCTGCTCGATCGTCGCGCGCCGATCATTCGCGGCGAGGCCTCCGCAGTGCTTACCCTCAGCCGCTACAACAGCAATCTCGACCTTGGCATTCGACGCCAGTCACTGCTCGGACATCCGACGCTCTCCCCCGTGTTCCGTCTCAATCTGGTGGGGGAACAGATCCGTGAGTTCGCTCCGGACGGTGTGGAGCTCGAGGCCGATCGCTATCGCGACGTGGCGGCGATGGCCGGCATCGAACGGGACCTCGGTGCGTCGGTGCACCTGATCGCTGGCGGTGAGGCGCGCATCTGGAACGAGCTCGCCTTCGACACACGTGCGCCGCGAAGTCGTGAGGCGGTGGGTCCCACCCTCTCACTCGAAAAGGTCGGCATCGATCACGCCGACCTCGCGCGGCTGGACCTGGCGTGGACCAATCAGTACTGGCGCGCCGCATTCGAGACCTTGGTGCATCTCGAGCTGCACGGAATTGAGCTCGAACATCGGCTCCGTCTCGGGGCAGGGGCGACCCTGCCCACAGGACAGAGCTTCGCGCTTGGTGGTGATCAGGGATTTCCAGGATTCCATATCGGCGAACATCGCGGCGATCGCGAGGCGTTTACCTCACTGGCGCTCTCGCACCGCATTGTGGGGCAGCTCCGCTTCAAGCTCACCGGTGCGATCGGTCGCGCGGTCTTCTCCACCGGCGCGTTGGACAGCGCCCTCGCCATGCCCCGAGGAATCGAAGTGCGGTCAAGCCTCTTTGGTCCGGGTGCGTGGCAGATGGGGCTTCGCGTCGGGGTGGAGAGCCCAACACCGCTCGGTCCGGCGCGCATTGAGTACGGTTGGAACAGCGCCGATCGCGGAGCGCTGCTGCTCCGCGTCGGCAAGTGGTTCTGAGGGGACTACTTCTTCGCCGGTCGGAAGAGCCACTCGGCCAGCGACAGGCCTCGCCCCTCACACGGATCGGACCGCAGGGCGAACCAATAGCCGCCGCGATCGGTCCGGAGGGCGTAGCTCCCCGGACGCTGGTTGTTGGAGTCATCCAGACAGCCCTGATCCGAATAGGTGACAGTCCCGTCCTTGAACTTCAACGTTCCACTGAAGGTCCCCCCGTCCATCGTGATGACCCAGTTGCCGTTCCCCTTGAGCTCGAAGGGAATCGGCGGGAAGGCCTTGGCCGTATCCCGCGCCTCGATGGTGTACTTGCCTGAAGCCATTGTGGCTGCCGTGTCAGTCTGCTGCGCCGCGAGGGGCGACACCAGGAGGGGCAGGGCAAGGGCGCGGAGGAGCCAGCGGTGGGTCATCGGTCGATCCTGATGAGGTTGAGAGGAAGCGTCAGGGAAGGTACGCATGCCCCCCTCGGAAAGGTGGCGAGGAGCTTCGCCTGACACTTAACGCCAAATTCTTAGTACAAATTGACAAAACTCCTTCCGGTTCATAGGATTAGCCTACCATGCACGCCTTACCGCATTCCCGCCACGACGATTTCGCTGCCCCAGCTGGACACCGGGGGCCGCGTGCCGAGTTACTGCTTCACCTGAAGCGGGAAGGGAAGGCAACCGTGCGGGAACTGGCCGTGGCACTGGGCTACTCCATCACAGCTATCCGCCATCATATCAAGGAGTTAGAGGCCGACGGCGTAGTTACTTTCGACCGGACCCACCACGGGGTCGGGGCGCCGTCCCATGCCTGGCGACTCTCCCCGGAAGGCCAGGCCCTCTTCCCCGACCGCTACGAGCAGACCGTAGCTGACCTCCTCGACCACGTGGTGGCAAGTCAGGGCCGCGCCATGGCCGTTTCCCTCCTCGAGAGTCACTACCGGGCCCTCCAGCAGCGGATCGTCGCCGAGACGGCGCACCTCCCGCCCGCACGCCGGGGCGAGGCGGTGGCCCGGATGCTGGCCGCCGAGGGGTACATGGCCACGTGGTCGGGGGCGGAGAGCGGCGGGATGCTCACGGAGCACAACTGCCCCCATCAGCTCGTCGCCGAGCGGTTTCCGGAAATCTGTGCCGCCGAGGAGAGCTTCCTCATCCAGGTTTTTCGCGGGCCGGTGGCACGGCAGTCCCGCATCGCCGATGGTTGCGGCACCTGCAGTTATCTCGTTCCGACGTCGCCGACGGCCGGGGAGGACCAATGAGCTCGCCGGTCGAGGAACTCGTCAATCGCGAGTACAAGTACGGTTTCGTCACCGATATCGAGCAGGACACTGCCCCGATCGGTCTCTCCGAGGACACGGTACGCTTCATCTCCGCCAAGAAAGAGGAGCCGGAGTGGCTGCTCGAATGGCGGCTCAAGGCCTACCGGCGCTGGGTGGAGATGCGCGAGCCGCACTGGGCCAACATCCACCATCCGCCGATCGACTATCAGGCGAGCACCTACTACGCGGCGCCAAAGAGCACCACGCTGCTCGGTTCGCTGGACGACGTCGATCCCAAACTGCTCGAGACCTACGAGAAGCTCGGCATTCCGTTGAGCGAGCAGAAGCTGCTCGCCGGGGTCGCGGTCGATGCCATCTTCGATTCGGTCTCGGTGGGAACCACCTTCAAGGCGACGCTCGCCAAGTCGGGCGTGATCTTCTGCTCCTTCGGTGAGGCCGTGCGCGAGCATCCCGCACTGGTGCAGAAGTATCTCGGCTCGGTGGTCCCGGCGTCGGACAACTTCTTCGCGGCACTCAACGCGGCGGTGTTCTCTGACGGCTCGTTCGTGTACATCCCCAAGGGCGTCAAGTGTCCGATGGAGCTGTCCACCTACTTCCGCATCAACGCGGCCAACTCGGGTCAGTTCGAGCGGACGCTGATCATTGCCGATGAAGGGGCCTCGGTCTCGTACCTCGAGGGATGCACCGCACCCAAGCGCGACGAGAACCAGTTGCACGCGGCGGTGGTCGAACTGATCGCGCTCGATGACGCCTCGATCAAGTATTCCACCGTGCAGAATTGGTATGCCGGTGATGAGAATGGCGTGGGCGGCATCTACAACTTCGTCACCAAGCGCGGCAAGGCGATGCATCGCGCCAAGATCTCCTGGACCCAGGTCGAGACCGGCTCCGCCATCACCTGGAAGTATCCCAGCGTGCTGCTGATGGGCGACGACTCGGTGGGCGAGTTCTACTCGGTGGCGGTGGTCAACGGCATGCAGCAGGCCGACACCGGCACCAAGATGATCCACATGGGCCGCAACAGCCGGAGCACCATCGTCTCCAAGGGGATCAGCGCCGGGCGCGGACAGAACTCCTACCGCGGCCAGGTGAAGATTCTCCCCAAGGCGGCGGGGTCGCGGAACTACACCCAGTGTGATTCGATGCTCATCGGCAATCGGTGCGGGGCGCACACCTTCCCCTACATCGACGTGCAGAACCCGAGCAGCGACGTGGAACACGAGGCCAGCACGTCGAAGATCGGCGAGGATCAGATCTTCTATTGCAAGCAGCGCGGCCTCAACACCGAGAACGCCATCAGCGTCATCGTCAACGGCTTCTGCAAGGAAGTCTTCCGCGAGCTGCCGATGGAGTTCGCCGTCGAAGCGCAGAAGCTGCTGGGAGTGAGTCTCGAAGGAAGCGTGGGATGACGGAGAACGGAGAACGGAGAACGGGGCGACCCGGACCATCCGTTCTCCGTTCTCTGTTCTCTGTTCTCCATTAAAGGAACTGAATCAATGGCATTGTTGAAGGTTGAGAATTTGCACGCTGCAGTAGGCGACGTTGAGATCCTCAAGGGCATCTCGCTCACCGTCAACGCGGGCGAAGTGCACGCCATCATGGGTCCCAATGGCTCGGGCAAGAGCACGCTGGCGCAGGTGCTTGCAGGTCACCCGGCCTATACCGTGACCCAGGGGTCGGTGACCATGGACGGTGAGGACCTGCTCGACATGGAGCCGGAGGAGCGCGCGCACGCCGGCGTCTTCCTGGCCTTCCAGTACCCGGTGGAGATCCCCGGGGTGACCAACGCCTATTTCCTCCGCATGGCCTACAACGAAGTCCGCAAGGCGAAGGGGCTCGAGGAGCTCGACCCAATCGACTTCTACGACCTCATGGAGGAGAAGCTCAAGGTCGTGCACTGGGGACCGGAAATCATGGAGCGGGCCGTCAACTTCGGCTTCTCTGGTGGCGAGAAGAAGCGCAACGAGATCCTGCAGATGGCTGTGCTTGAGCCGAAGCTGTCGATCCTCGACGAGACCGACTCCGGGCTCGACATCGACGCCATGCGGATTGTCGCCGACGGCGTCAATCAGCTCCGCCGTCCCGACCACGCCACCATCCTGGTGACCCACTACCAGCGGTTGCTCGACTACATCGTGCCCGACTTTGTCCACGTGCTCGCGGGCGGCCGGATCATCAAGTCGGGTGGTAAGGAGCTCGCGCTTGAGCTCGAGGCGCGCGGCTACGAATGGCTCACCGGCATGCCCGAGGCGGTCGCCGGATGACCACGGCCACCATGCCCACTCGCGTCGGCAACGACCAGCCGTCGGTGCCGTTCGCCGACTTCATGGCCGAACGCGCGCGGGGCGCGGCGCCGGAGTGGCTGGCGGGGTTTCGGCGTCGGGCGGCGCAGCGATATGCCGTGGTGGGTCTGCCCACCTCGCGTGACGAGGATTGGCGCTTTACACCGGTGCTCGGGCTCGCCCGCGAATCGTTCGCGACCGCCATGGTTTCGGGCGGCGTCACGGCCGAGGCGCTGAAGCCGTTCCTCCTCGGCGATGAACGCAGTGCGCTCATCGTGCTGGTGGATGGTCGCTTCAATCCCGCGCTGTCGCGCATCCCGTTGCTTCCCGCTGGCGCGCGCCTGATGTCGCTCGCGGCGGCGATCGCCGAGGGTGTGCCCGAGGTGGAGGCTCAGCTTGGACAACACGCCGCGATCGAGACAACCCCGTTCGTGGCGCTGAACGGCGCCCTCTTCACCGATGGCCTCTTTCTCCACCTCCCGGCGAACACCGCCATCGACTCGCCGATCCAACTGCTCAATGTCAGCACCGGCGGCTCGGCGCTGCTCGCGCCCCGCAACCTCTTCCTTCTCGATGGTGGCGCGCGGGCGTCGGTGGTGGAGAGTTTCGCGGCCATCGGTGGGACGCACTACTTCACCAATGGCGTCACCGAGATCGTTCTCGGCGCCAACGCGCGCTTCGAGCATCTCCGAGTCCAGCGCGAGGCGAAGGCGGCCTGGCACATCGGACTCACCGAGGTTTCCCAGCAGCGCGATTCGCACTACCGCTCCTTTACCCTGGCGCTTGGTGCCAAGCTCTCGCGACACGACCTTCGCGCCCGACTCAGTGCCGAGAACGTCGAGACGCTCCTGTACGGGCTCTACCTCGGCCGCGACGAGCAACTGCTCGACAACCACACCGCCATCTTCCACGATCAGCCCAACGGCAATTCGTGGGAAGTGTACAAGGGCGTCCTGACCGATCGCGCGCACGCCGTGTTCAACGGCAAGGTCATTGTGCAGCCCATCGCGCAGAAGACCGACGCGAAGCAGACCAACCGAAACCTGCTCCTCTCCGACACCGCGAAGGTCGACACCAAACCCCAACTCGAAATCTTTGCCGATGATGTTCGTTGCACCCACGGCGCCACGATCGGCAAGGTGGACGAACAGCAGCGCTACTATCTCAAGACCCGCGGGATCGCCGGTCGAGTCGCAGAGGGTCTGCTGATCTGGGCCTTCACGGCCGAGGTGCTGGCCGAGATCACGGATGCGGGCATCCGCGAGAGGCTGGAGACACTGGTGCGAGCCGAGCTCGAAACGATGATCGGATGACTCGATGACCGCCGTGGCAGCTGTGCTCCGGGCTGAGTTCCCGGTCCTCGAGACGCTCTCGCGGGGGCGGGCCACCGTCTATCTCGACAGCGCCGCCACCGCCCAGAAACCGCAGGTGGTCATCGATGCAATCACGCGTTTCTATGCCCACGATTACGGCACCATCCATCGGGGGGTGTATGAGCTGAGCGAGCGCGCCACCTTGGCGTGGGACGCTGCCCGGGAGGAGGTCGCTCGTTTTCTGGGGGCACCGTCCGCCGAGGAAATCGTCTTTGTTCGCGGCACCACCGAGGCGATCAACCTGATCGCCGAGTCGTACCTCAAGCCGAAGATCACGCCCGGCACGACCGTGCTGGTCACCGAGATGGAGCATCACGCCAACATCGTTCCGTGGCAGCTCGCTGGCGCGAAGACGGTTGCCATCCCGATCTTCGACAACGGGGAGCTGGATCTGGCGGCGGCTGAACGGCTGCTTGCGAATGGTCCAGCCCTGCTCGCAGTCTGTCACGTTTCGAACGCGCTCGGCACCGTCAATCCGGTGGCCGAGCTCGTCCGAATGGCCAAGCGGCACGGCGTGCCGGTGCTGATCGACGGCGCGCAAGCGGCGCCCCACTTGCCCATCGACGTGCAGGCACTCGGCTGTGATTTCTACTGCTTCTCCGGTCACAAGGTTTACGGCCCCACCGGAATCGGCGCCCTCTGGGTGCGTGGTGAACTGCTGAAGGCGATGCCTCCCTACCAGGGCGGCGGCGACATGATTGATCGTGTCACCTTCGAGCACACCACCTTCGCGCGCGCGCCGGGTCGGTTCGAGGCGGGGACGCCCCACATCGCCGGGGCGCTCGGTCTTGGCGTGGCGCTGCAGTGGCTGCAGTCGCTCGACCGCGCCGCCATTCACCACGACGAGCTGGAGCTGCTCGCCTACGGCACCGGTCTTCTCGGCGAGATTCCCGGGCTCCGGTTGGTGGGCACGGCGCGCGAGAAGGCAGGAATTCTTACCTTCGTGATCGACGGCGTGCACCCCCACGATATCGCCTCGATGCTCGATGGCGATGGTGTCTGCATTCGCGCCGGACATCACTGCACCCAGCCGTTGCACCACCGGTTGGGTCTTCAGGCCACTGCCCGAGCCTCGCTGGCGATGTATTCGTCGCGGGCCGATCTCGAAACGCTGGCTCACGGACTGGTCCGCATCCAGCGGATGTTCAACTAGATGGCCGCCACCGACGAGATGTACCAGGCCGTCATCATCGAGCATGCGCGCTCACCCAGGAACTACCAGCCGCTGGCGGCGCCGACCCATCACTGCGACGGCCGGAATCCGCTCTGTGGCGACGAAGTCTCGCTCGACCTCGTCATCGACGCCGACAGCAAGATTACCGACGTGGGATTCCAGGGGCAGGGCTGTGCCATCTCCAAGGCGTCGGTCTCGATGATGACGGCCGCCATCAAGGGGAAGACCATCGCCGAGGCCCGGGAACTCTTCGACCGCTTTCATGCGCTGGTGACAGGTGAGCCCACCGACGAAGCGGCGCTCGGCAAGCTGGTCGCCTTCAAGGGAGTCGCCGCGTATCCGATGCGGGTCAAGTGCGCCACGATGGGGTGGCATGTGATGAAGGAAGCGCTGACAGAGAACGGAGAACGGAGAACGGAGGATTGAGCTGGGGGACGGGCGGTTGTTCGCGGTTCTCTGTTCTCTGTTCTCTGTTCTCTATTCTCCTCCAACCCAATACTCGGAGTCTTGTGAAATGCCGTATCCAGAAATGATGGTCAAGCCGATGCGTGAGGAAGTCACTCGCCTCGGCGTGCAGGAACTTCGTACCGTCGCCGATGTCGACGCCGCGCTCGCTGCCCATGAAGGCACTGCGCTGGTGTTCGTCAATTCGGTGTGCGGCTGTGCGGCGGGCATGGCTCGTCCGGCGCTCACCAAGGCACTGGCCAACGCCAAGCTTCCGAACAAGAGCTACACGGTCTTTGCCGGGCAGGATCTTGAGGCCACGGCGCGGGCGCGCTCTTACTTCGGTGAGTACCGGCCGTCATCGCCGTCGGTCGCCCTGCTCAAGGGGGGCGAGGTGGTGGCCTTCGTCCATCGGCACCAGATCGAGGGGCGCTCGGCGGAGCAGGTCGCGGCGGACCTCATCACCGCTTTCGACGCTCACTGCGGGTGAGCGGGCACGTCTTCCACCCCGGCCACGACGACCTCCACGGGGTGACCGTGGTGGTCGAGCTCCGCGATGGCCGGACCGTGGTCGGTCGTTGGCACGAAAAGACCCCGCGCGGGGTGCTGCTGCATGACCTCGCGATCTATGATCCGGCTTCGGTGACCATTCCCAAGGAGGAGTGGTTAGCGCAACTACTGAAATTTGGGGTGCCGGTTGACCAGAAGCACATCCTCATCCCCGACGATCAGTTCGGCGGGGTCCGCCGCTTCTCTGCGTAGCTGACCAGGAGGGGCTCTCAACCCCCCCCTCCCCAACTCCCCCTTACATTCGATCCGATGAAACCATCGGGGACACGTTGCAGTACGTGTCTCCGAGTATTCCTTGTTGAGGAGCCCCAGATGTCATCGTATGCCGTCCGAGTGGAGGGTGTGACCAAGCGTTTCTCTGGCCACACCGCCGTAAAGTCCCTTTCGCTTGACGTCCCCACCGGGGGGATCTTCGGTCTGCTCGGACCCAACGGGGCGGGAAAGTCGACGTCGATCCGGATGATGATGGACATCATCGAACCGGACGAGGGGAAGATCATGCTCTTTGGGTCGGAGAAGTCGCCGCGCGAGATGTCGGAGCGGCTTGGCTACCTCCCCGAGGAGCGCGGCCTCTACAAGAAGATGAAGGTGCTCGACCAGCTCGTCTTTCTGGGCGAGATCAAGGGGCTCAAGACGTCCGAGGCGAAGCGCCGCTCGCTTGCCTGGTTGGAGCGCCTCGGACTGGGCGAGTGGAGTCAGAAGAAGGTCGAGGATCTGTCCAAGGGGATGCAGCAGAAGGTGCAGTTTGCCGGGACGCTCCTCCATGATCCGGATCTGGTCATTCTGGATGAGCCGTTTTCCGGTCTCGATCCGGTCAATTCTCAGGTGATGAAGGACGTGGTGGTGGACATCGCCAAGAGTGGTCGCACCGTGCTCTTCTCGACCCACATCATGGAGCAGGCGGAGAAGATGTGCGACCGGGTGGTGATCATCGCTCGGGGCGAGAAGGTCGTCGACGGTTCGCTTGCTGAGGTTAAAGCTGAATTCGGCGGCAACCATATTGCGCTGGAGTTCACGCATGACAAGGAGCGGGCGGCGCGCATCCTGGCCGATCGTCAGCTGATTGCCAGAGTGGACGACTACGGGGCGAGCGCCGAGGTGGAGCTCGCGTCCACCGGCACGGCGGATGCGCTCCTCGCAGCACTGGTGGGTGAGGGTGTTGGATTGCGCCGCTTTGAAGTGGTCGAGCCTTCGCTGCAGTCGATCTTTATCGCCAAGGTGGGCGATGCCGCCAAGGCGCCGGCGAACCAGGAGGTCGCGTGAGCAAGACATTCGCAGTCATCCGGCGGGAGTTCATCGCACGGGTGCGCACCCGGGCCTTCGTGATCACCACCCTGATTCTGCCCGTGATGATGGTCCTGATCGCCGTCATCCCGGCCCTGATGATGCGTGGTGGCGACCGCACCATGCGGATCGCTCTGGTGGATGGAACCAGCGATAGCCTTGGAAGCCGCATTGCATCTGCACTTGCGGCGGAGCGGCTCACGCGTGATTCGCTCGCTCCGGCGCGATACGATGTCACCCGAGTCGCCGCGTCGGGTCGGGTCACCGCGCTGCGCGACTCGTTGGTGGCGTTCACCGGCCTCAGTCGCGACAAGAATCCGGAGAGTTTCGACGGCGTGCTGGTTATCTCCGATTCCACTGTCGTGACTGGTCGCGCCGACTACCTCGGCACCAACACCAGTTCGTTCGAGTCGATGGGACAGCTTGAGGGAAGCATTTCGAAGGTGCTCGCGCAGACCCGTCTTGCGCAGTCGGGGCTCGACCCGTCGGTGGTGGCCAACGCGATCCGGCCGGCCGACCTCAACGCCACCAAGGTGAGCGACGGCAAGGCGACGGGGCAGAGCGGGGCCGCCTCCTTCGCGATCGCGTATTTCATGGCGTTCATTCTCTATATCAGCGTGATCCTCTACGGTCAGCAGACGATGACGTCCGTGATCGAGGAGAAGACGTCGCGCATCATGGAAGTGATCGCCTCGTCGATGCGACCCTTCCAGATGCTGCTCGGCAAGATTCTGGGTGTGGGGACGACGGGCCTGCTGCAGATGGCAATCTGGGGAGGCACCTACTACTTGATCAGCAGCCAGCGCGGTCGGTTGGCGAGCTTGTTCGGAGTAAGCGCCGCCGCGATGCAGTCGTTGCCGATTCCAGTGATGTCGACCGACCTGCTCATTGTCTTTCTGGTCTACTTCACCCTGGGCTTCATGCTCTTCGGTGCACTGTATGCAGCAATCGGATCGATCTGCAATACGGTGCAGGAGACGCAACAATATGCCAGCGTCGTCACCGTGACCCTGATGATTTCCTTCTTCTCGGTCTTTGCGGTGATGAAGGACCCGACTGGCGGCCTCGGTGTGACGCTGTCGTTCGTACCGTTCTTCTCCCAACTCGTCATGCCGGTGCGCTATTCACTGGCGGCAGTCTCCGCAGGTGAGCTGGTATTGTCGCTTGCCATCGGCGTCGCCGCACTGCTGGCGGTCACCTGGCTCGCCGGCCGGATCTATCGGACGGGCATCCTGATGTACGGCAAGAAGCCGACGTTCCGGGAGCTGTTTCGGTGGGTGAGGCAGGGGTAGAACGGAGAACGGAGAACGGAGAACGGAGAACGGAGAACGGGGGTGGAGGATCCGAGTCGCCTGAAGTCTCGAGGAACTGTTTGTGTGGCGCTATCGTAGTGAAGTAGTTTGTTGTGCTGCTACTAGTAAGTGTTTGCGGTGTAATTGTTTACGGTCGAATGTATCGTTATCGATCGAGGAACGGGTGGTACCCGGTTGGTGGTCGCCTGGCCCCGGCATCGAAAGGGCACGTTTCACGTGAAACGAACCCGCTTCTGCTGCGTCATCCGTTTTCCGCCCTCCGCCCTCCGCCCTCCGCCCTCCGTTCTCTGTCCTCTGTTCTCTGTCCTCTGTTCTCCGTTCTCCTCTCCTGCTGTCGATTGAGCTCTGCCCCGGGTATTATTGGTCAGAATTTCCTCGTTTCCCCGGGATTCCGACCAGCCATGGCCAGAACGATCGCGATTGCCAACCAGAAGGGTGGGGTTGGAAAGACCACCACCGCCGTGAACCTCGCTGCCTCCCTGGCTATCGGGGAGCGGAGAACGCTGCTGATCGACGCTGACCCACAGGGGAACGCCACATCTGGGGTCGGCATTGAGAAGGGGGCGGTGGAGCGGTCGCTCTACGACGTGATGATTGACTCGATGCCAGTGAGCGAGGTGATCCGTCACGATCCACAGCTCCCCTTCCTCCATGTGATCCCAGCCACCCAAGACCTGATTGGGGCGGAGATCGAGCTGGTGGCGATCGGCGAACGGGAGACGATATTGCGCAGAGCGCTCGCGACGGTCCAGGACGACTACGACTACATCCTGATCGACTGCCCGCCATCCCTTGGCTTGGTGACGCTGAACGTTCTGACTGCAGCCGATGCCGTGATCATTCCGATCCAGTGCGAGTACTATGCGTTGGAAGGTATCTCGCAACTTATCAACACGATACGCCTCGTACAGCAGAACTTCAACCCCGACTTCGCCATCGACGGCGTCCTCCTCACCATGTATGACGCCCGTCTCAATCTCTCCAAGCAGGTGGTGAGCGAGGCGCGGGAGTACTTCGGGCCCACGGTCTTCCGTACCGTCATCCCGCGCAATGTCCGCTTGGCCGAAGCGCCGTCGTTCGGGAAGCCGATCCTGCTCTATGACGTCCAGTCCATTGGCGCCAAGAGCTACCTCGCTGTCGCCCAGGAGTTGATCAAACGCACCGAGGCGCTTCACAAGGGCGAGGAGGCATCTAAGTGACTGACAGCAAACGACTTGGACGCGGACTTGAAGCTCTGCTCGGACCAGTATCCCGGCAACAGGCCGAGGCCAGCGGCGCCCTGAAGGAGCTGCCGGTCACCTCGATATCGGCCAACCCGTTCCAGCCCCGCCGTACCTTCGACGACGAGGGTCTGGCGGAGCTTGCCGCGTCGATCGCCGCATCGGGGCTGCTGCAACCGATCATCGTGCGCGCTGTCGGCTCCCGCTTCGAGCTGATCGCGGGGGAGCGCCGGTGGCGCGCGGTCCAGCGCCTCGGCTGGTCCAAGATCCCCGCCGTGGTGCGCGACTACGACGACCGCACCGTCCTGACGCTCGCGCTGATCGAGAACCTGCAGCGCGACGACCTCTCGGCCATCGACGCCGCGGTCGGTTACCAGCGTCTGGTGTCGGAGTTCAATGTCACCGCCGCAGAAGTTGCGCGACTGGTCGGCAAGGATCGGTCGACCATCGCCAACACCTTGCGACTGCTCAAGTTGCCGGTCGATGTGCAGGATCTGCTGCAGGCCAAGAAACTCTCGGAAGGCCATGCCCGCTCGCTGCTCGCACTCGAGCATCCGGGCGAGATTTCCCGCATGGCGCGCGACATCGTGGAGCATGGCCGCTCGGTGCGCGAGGTCGAGGCGATGGTGCGCGGCGAGACGCTCGAAAAGCCCCGCGGCAAGATGATGAAGAAGCCCGCCGCCGCGCGTCCCGCGAGCGCCGATGCGCGTCGCGTGGAGGAGGCGCTACGCCAGCGCCTCGGCACCGACGCCCGCCTCACCGCCAAGCGACGAGGACGCGGACTGCTCACCATCTCCTACTACTCCAACGACGACTTGGCGCGCCTGCTCGAGATCATTCTCGGTGCGCCCTTCGAAGGGTGAGGTTCATGCGCCGATTGCTGCTGCTCGCGGGCAGGGAAACCTCATGAGGTCAATCGCGCTCGACACGGTGGTGGACTACCTCGATGGCTACCTCGAGACGTCCCGCATCCCGGACTATGATGGCGCGCTCAACGGATTGCAGGTGAGCAATAGCGGTGAAGTCACCGGCTTCGTGTCGGCGGTGGATGCGTCCCAGCAGACGATCGATCGCGTGGTGCAGGAATGCGACCCCGGCATCATGCTGCTGGTGCATCACGGACTGTTCTGGGATGGCAATCTCCCGATGACTGATCGGCGCTACCGCCGGGTGAAGGCACTGCTCGATCGGGACATCGCACTCTATTCCAGCCACCTTCCGCTCGACATGCACCCAGTGGTGGGGAACAACGCCGTGCTGGCCCAGCTGCTCGGCGTGCTCGATCCGGTGCCATTCGACAGCTACAAGGGGCTCCCCTTCGGAGCGTCCGGTGTGCTGATCATGCCACGGGACACCCTCGTCACCCGAATCGGTGAACTCCTCCACACCAGGGTGCATCTGGTGCCTGGCGGTCCCGAGACCACCACCAGGGTCGGGATCATCACTGGTGGGGCAGGGGGGCGAGTCGGGGCCGCGGCCGCGGCGGGGCTCGACACCTTCATCACCGGCGAAGGGAGTCACCATACCACCTTCGACGCGCTGGAGGGGGGCGTGAATCTCATCTACGCCGGTCACTACGCCACGGAGACGGTTGGCGTGAAGGCCCTGGGTGAACTGGTCGCGGCGCAGTTCGGCTTGAAGTGCGAGTTCCACGATCATCCGACGGGGATGTAGAAAAACGGAGAACGGAGAACGGAGAAGCGAGGGGCGAGGACGGACCTCCACAAGGACGTACCCATGAAACTCTGGCACCTGTTGATCCTTGCTTCCCTCGTCACTGCGTGTCGACCAACGGCGAAGGTGCCGGCCAGCCTTGTCGTGCGCGACTCGGCCGGTGTCATCATTGTCGAACATCCGCTCAACGCCCTCGCCACGACTCGGCAACTCTCGCTCGGCGATACCATTGCGCCGTACGTCGAAGGTGTCGACGACTTTCCCGGCACAGGGGTCTTCGCGCGAGGCGTGCTGTTTGGCAAGGAGCATCAACTCCTGATGCTCGATCTGCGCGATCAGCGCGTGATGGCCTATGACACAGCAGGACAATTGGTGAAGGTCGCTGGACGAAAAGGCGCCGGTCCTGAAGAGTTCAACGGTGCCAGTGAGATGCACTGGATTGCGCCCGACACGCTCATGATCATGGACTTGTCCAACGGACGCGTCGCGCTGCTCGATGCCGACCTCAACTTTCTGACGACGGAACTTCCCGGAGGAACTGGACCACGCCAGATGGGCAGCGTGCTGGCCCGCGAGGCGGATGGCACCATGCTGGCGATGACCTACGACGAGAGGGGTTCGCGAAGTGATCCCGGCCCAATTCATCGCGATCATATGTTGCTGGTGCGGCTGCACCCCCATGGGAAAATCGACACCGTGGCGAGTCATCGACTGGGGGAGCAGTACGCCAACTCGCCCAGTGCTGGCGGCGACACCAAGAACAGTGGGCCGGAGTATTACGAGTTTGGCAAGGAGTCGTCCGCGACACCATGGCAGAACATGATCGTGGTGGCGGAGAGCAATGGCCGGACGTTCGAGGTCCGCAACGCGGCCGGGGTACTGGTTCGCCGGGTGGTGCTCCACGAAGGGAGCCGGCCGGTGATCGGGGAGATGCGCGATTCGACCCGGGCCAGGGAGTTGCGGCGCGCCTTCAGCAACCACACCAGGCCAGCCAACGATCCGATCATCGCAAACTGGATTGCCCGCATCAAGCGGATGCAGTTCGCCGACTCGTTGCCACCGTACGAGGATTTCATCGCTGGTCGTGACGGCCGTCTCTGGGTCGGTGAGTACGTCGGACCGCTCGACTCACTGCGGTACTATGCCGTCTTCAGCGAGGCGGGAAAGCTGGCGGGTCGGCTGGCAGTGCCCGTCAAACAACGGCTGCTGGCCGCGGACACCGATCGGGTCGTCCTCCGTCAACTCGACGCCGATGGGGTGGGCCACCTCGAAGTACGCCGACTTGGTAGCTTGAAGTCCGATCCCTGAACAGCGCTCATTTTTGGAGTTGCCCCGATGCGGCGTCCAATATCCCTCGTGTCCCTGCCACTGCTGCTCGCCCTCATGACCGCCTGCGGCAGCAGCGACAACCCGACCACGCTGGTTACCCGTGATTCTTCGGGTGTCACGATCCTCAGCTACCCCGCGAGCGCCTGGGACTCGACCTCACACTGGGCGATTTCCGACAAGCCGCTCCTGCAGCTTGGTGGCGATTCGGTGGATGCGACAATGAATCTTTCGTCGACGGTGGCGGGCACGCTGTTGGCTGATGGCCGCGCGGTGGTCTCGACCAACAATCCGGCGGAGCTCCTGCTCTTCTCGCCCGCCGGTTCTCGTGAAGCCCGACTCGGCGCGCCCGGCAATGGTCCGGGTGAGTTCCAGGTCGTCTCTCGACTCTTCCCGATTGGCGCCGACACCATCTTCGCATTCGACGCGACGCAGATGAAGGGCCTCACCTTTGCGGCGAACGGGATGCCACTCGGGGAGCGGGTGCTGCCGCCGGTGAATGCGCGAGTTCCGGCTTCGCTTCGCGGGCGTCTGCAGGACGGCACCTTTCTCTTCACTCTCGACATGACCAGCGATTCCGCGCCGGCCGGCCCACCGAAGCCATATCGCAATCGGCTTGTGGTCCTCGGCCTCAACCCACGGACCGATCGCTACGACACGCTGGCCGTCTCCCGCGGCGTCGAGATGGTGACCGCGACGACGATGCTGGCGGGGCAGGCGACGTCGATTCCCAAGCCGGTGATCTTCGGCGCCGTGCCGCAGGTGGTCGCCGGCACGGACCGGTGGTACCTGAGCGCCGGAGATCAGATGGAGGTGGAAGTCCACGATGCCAGCGGCAAGCTGCTGCGCGTGGTGCGAATGAAGCTGCCCGAACGCGCCGTCGTCGCCGCTGACCAGGAGAAGTACAAAGCCACAGTGCGCGAGGCGTACGGCCGAATGAAGGGGATGGTGCCGCCCGATGTCATGGACGCGGAACTCAAGAAGGTGGACGAGACGGTCTTTGCAGAGAAGCTTCCGCCGGTCGCCCAGTTGCTTACTGACAACGCGGGAAATTTCTGGGTCAACCGCGGCTTCTCGCTGCTGGACAAGGTGCGTTCCTGGATCATCTTCAACGCCAACGGCGAGGCGATCGGACGGGTGGACACTCCTCTGGGGTCGGTGCTCGCGATCGCCGGGGATCGGATCCTCCTCCGTCGGGAGGACACCAGCACCGGGATGATAGCGCTCGAGGTCTACCGACTCACACGCCCGGCAGCGGTCGCCCCCAAGCCGTGAGTCTGGGATCGGAAACACCGTTTCATCTTTCACCGTAGGGCCCCCACGAGGCGGGACACCGCCCCCCGATGGTGCCGACGGCGGCACCACCACCGACGAGGAGGATCCGTGCATCTGCTCTTTGTGATCATCATTGGTTTTGTCGTGGGCCTGATCGCCAAGGCCATCATGCCGGGGAAGGACGCCGGCGGATTCATCGTGACCACCCTGCTCGGCATTGGCGGATCATGGGTGGGAAGCATGCTGTTCGGGGCGCTTGGGATGAACCCGAACGTGGGGCTGATCGGCTCGGTGATCGGCGCGCTCGTCATCCTCTGGGTCTATCGGGCTGTCAACAACAAGTAGGATGCACCGCTGGAACGTGCTGGCCGGGGTCCTGCTGGGGAGCGGTTGGTGGGCTCCCCTCCCGGCACAGCAGCGGCTTCCTGACAGCGAACTTCAGGCGGTGCTCTCCCAGTGGGCGACGGAGCATCGCCTGATTGGCGTAGCGATCGGGCGATGGGAGGGTGGTACCAGCAGTGTGGTGACCGCTGGAGTCCGACGGCTGGGCAGCGATTCCGCCATTCGACCCCGCAGCGATTTCGAGGCGGGGTCGATCACCAAGGCGTTCACCGGGACGCTGTTGGCCGACATGGTGCTGCACGGCGAGGTCGCCCTCGATGATCCGGTGGCGAAATACCTCCCCGGTTGGACCCTCCCCAGCTACAACGGGCAGCCGATCACGCTGCTTGACCTGGCGACCCACAGTTCGGGTCTGCCCACGCTCCCCGACAATTTCCGACCAACCGATCCAGACGATCCGTACATCGGTTATACGGAATCGCAACTGATCGATTTCCTGAAGGGATATCGCCTGACGCGCGCTCCCGGTGTGACCTACGCCTATTCCAATCTCGGCATGGCGCTGCTCGGCGTCGCCCTCGCGAAGCGTGCAGGCACCTCGTACGAGACGTTGTTGCGCACACGCATCCTCGATCCGCTCGGCATGCACGACAGCCACCTCTCGCTGGTGCAGTCGCAGCAGGCCCTGGCCGCTACCCCTCACACCACTGATTTACGTCCAACCAAGCCGTGGCACCTCGAGCTCTTCGCGGCGGCTGGGGGAATCCATTCCACTGCACCGGACCTGCTCAAGTTTGCCGATGCGCTGCGCGACACCACCACGGGGCCGATTGCCCGAGCGATGGCCTTCGCCATTCGTCCAAGGCGCCCGTTTCGTGGTGCGGACTCGATTGGGCTGGCATGGCATCATCTGCACCTGAATGGCGCCGACATCGTCTGGCACAACGGCGGCACCGGCGGCTTCCGCTCTTTCCTTGGCGCGGACGTCAAGACGCACCGGGCGGTAGTGGTACTGGCCAATGTCGGGGGAGAGTTTCCCGCCGACGCGATGGGCGTGGGGTTGCTGCGCGGCGGGCCGCTCACCCCGCCTCCCGCGGTGAATGTCGCGCCGGAAATCACGCTCACCGCCGAAGCGCTCGAGCCGCTGGTGGGACGGTATACATTGAGCCCCCAGTTCGCTATCGAGGTTACCCGGGAAGGGAATCGGCTGTATGCTCAGGCGACTGGCCAGCAGCGTTTCGCGCTCTCTCCTGAGTCGGCGACCACCTTCGCCATCAAGGCGGTCAAGGCGGAATTGCTCTTCCAGCTGGACGCCAAGGGTGTCGTCACGGGTCTGCTGCTTCGCCAGAACGGAATCGACCAAACCGCGCGTCGAGTGCGCTGAGGTACCAACCGATGTACGAGCACGTTTCGGCTCCGATGCTGACGAGGCATGGCTTCGTCCACCGCCTCCTCCGCCACTTCATCATGTCGCAATTGTTGGTTTTCGGGTCGCTGCTGATCGGCATTGCCGGCTATCACTATCTCGCCGGCTTCGCCTGGATCGATTCCTTTCTCAACTCCGCCATGCTGCTCGGTGGGATGGGACCAGTCGGGGAGATTTCCACCACGGCTGGAAAGATCTTTGCCGGCTGCTTCTCGCTCTACTCTGGCTTGGTCCTGATCACCGTGTCGGCGCTGCTGCTTGCCCCGGTGTTGCATAGGGTGCTGCACGCCTTCCACATGGAGGGGAAGCGGTGATGAACGCGCTGCTGTGGCTGGCATTGTTCCGCGCGCCGGTCCTACCGGTCGCACCGATCGACACCGGCTACACCCCGACCATCGTGCTGGTCCGTCATGCTGAGAAGAGCAGCAACACCGATCGCGACCCCGACTTGAGTGACATCGGTCGGGCACGGGCGGCTGCACTCGACACCGCCTTGATGGATGTGCACGTGACGGCGATCATCGTGACTCCGTATCGGCGGACGGCGGAAACCGCGGCGCTGGTTGCGGCGCGGCATCACCTCACGCCGATAGTCGTCGCGATTGACGCAAACAATCTGGATGCGCATGTAGCGGCGGTGGCGAAGGCGGCGATGGCGCATGATGGTGTGGTGCTGGTGGTCGGCCACAGCAACACCATCCCGAAAATTGTGCACGCCCTGGGGGGACCAGTCGGCGCTGATCTCTGCGATGCGAACTATGCGACGATGTTTACGGTGTCGACTGCGGCGGGGAAGGGCAGGACCGTTCGCTCACGATTCGGGGCAGCCGAACCGTCGGGCGCAGAACAGTGTCCGGGAATGGTTCCGCGCTGAGCGCCTCGCGCGCTACTCCTTTCGCAGTTGCGTGTAGTTGCGCTGCACGTCGGGCGGTTGATCGGTGTTGGTGCCGATCACCTGCCCGCTCTGCTGATCGACCCAGTAGTAGTTGGATCCCGAAGCCACTTCGTAGCTCTTTCCCATGCCATCATCGGTGAGTCGCTGGCGGTCCAGTGTCGCGTCGCTGTAGTTCTGGAAGACGCGATCCTCGGATTGCTGACGATCGGTATAGCTCTGCATCAATCCGTCGTTGACCTGTTGCTGCTGCCAGTAGTTCCCAACGATGGCATTGCCGAACCCGAGTTGCGCCTGGTGCCCGGCCTGTTGTGCCGCGAACCATTGCTGCTGACCCATGTTAGCCACCATCCCGTTGCCGGCGATCGCCATCTCGTCCTGCTGCACCAGCTGATACATCCGCGCCGTCGGGCGGTACGACAGCATCAACCGCATCGCGACCTGCTCGGCCATCGGCATAAGCGCGGGAGGGGCCAGCCAGAGCGTGACGTTGCCTTCCCACATGGTGCCGAAACCGAAACTCGCCCCGCGATTCACAGCAGAAGCGCCGAGGCAGCTGCCTGACCGAGCACCCGCAAGGAAGTTCACTTCGTGCGCTTCCATGTCGAGACCGCGCGGGATGGTCGTCCCATTCTTCCGCGCCTGATCGAGCGCGCGATCGATGACGTCACGGCGATCGCGGTGACCGGACATCTGGAACGGTCCGATCCGTTTTGGTGCAATGGATTTGAGGTAGTACTGCGCGAGTCGTTCGGCGCTCGGGCGCAGGTTGAGGAAGGCACAGCCTGTGGCATAGGGCACCATCGTGCCTTCGATCCCGAGGAGCACATGGTAGAAGCTCTGCGGACACTCTGGGTCGCCGAAGAGCACCTGTATTCCGTCCGGCGATTCGACCTGCACGAACGGGCGACGATCACCAAGCGAAGGGTGATTCAGCCCGCCCTGCACCCGCCAGCCGCGCGGGACGTCGACGGTGAAGGCGCCGAGCTGGGGATCGGTATACGAGACAAAGAGTGGAGGAGTGCCAGCGGGGAGTGTCGCCTGCATCACCGTCTGGTGGCCGCCGGGAGGAACGGGTTGAGCGGTACTGCCAGGCTGCTCGCCGCCAGCACCGGGCCAACGGTCACTCGCAGAGAATGATTCGACGATGTAGCGAATCGATGGTTCTGATTCGGCAAAGATGGCCGCCGGCCCGGCGCAGGCGGTCACCATCGCTCCTGCTGCATCGGGCCTGCAGCTCACCCGCGCCAGTGCTGGTGTGCCATCCTGGAAAGGGAAGCGGAGCGTTGTCGCCACTCCGCCCCCGGGTATGGATTCGATCGGTCCGGGTTGAGCCTGCCGAAAGAGTCGGGCCGAGGAGAAGCGCCCGAACTGCAGGATCTCTGCTGGAGTACCAGGAATCGGAGCCGCGAGTCGCTGCAGCAGCGCCAGAGAGCCACCCTGCGGATCGAAGACGATGACAGTTCCCCAATCTAGCTGCTGCACTTGCCACCCCTCCGGGATCTGGAGGGAGAAGCCGCTGGGGTCGTTGTTTTGGATCCAGCTCATCTTTGCCTCAACCGGTGGGTACAGGTGACACGCCATGGTGCTCATGACAGGCAGGACTCCGCTTGGAAAGCGGATTGCGGCGACAGGGCGGATCATCGTTGCCCTCCGGCGCCAACGGCGGCACATTCAATCATCGCCAATCGTTCCACGGATCCGCGCGACCGCACCCCGAGTGTCACGACCCGCGTCCCCCGTGTCCAAGGAGTTTGCCATGGATCGTCGAAGCTTTGTTGGTGCCCTTGGTGCCGCGGGGGTCGCCTCGCTGCTCCCCCTCGGCAACGACCTCTACGCGCAGGACAAGATCAAGAAGATCGGGGTGCAGCTCTACACCGTGCGCGACCTGATGCAGGTGAGCGTCGAGAAGACGCTCGCCGAGGTCGCCGACATCGGGTACAAAGAGGTCGAGTTCGCCGGGTACTTCAACCGGCCTCCCCGGGCCATCCGCCAGCTGCTCGACCGCAACGGGATGAAGTCGCCGGCGGCCCACCTGGGGATGCGGGAAATCCGGGGTGCCTGGAACAGGACGCTCAATGACGCCGCCGAGGTGGGCCACAAGTGGCTGGTGATCGCCTCGCTCGATGATGCCGACCGCAACTCGATCGAGGCCATCAAGCGGACGGCCGACATCATCCACAAGGCGGCGGATGATGCCAAGATGTACAAGATCAAACTCGCCTACCACAACCACGAAACGGAGTTCCGGTTGGTTGAGGGGCGCAGGGTCTTCGATGTGCTGCTGGAGGAGACCTCTCCCGACGTGCTCCAGGTCGAGATGGACTTGTACTGGATCACCAAGGGGGGCGGCGATCCGCTGGCCTACTTTGCCAAATGGCCGGGGCGCTTCCCGATGGTGCACGTGAAGGACGCCGGGCCGCCGCCGGACTACCAGATGCGCGACGTCGGCAAGGGGACCATCAAGTGGGCGGAGATCTTTGCCAAGCACAAGGAGGCGGGGATCAAGCACTACTTCGTGGAGCACGACTCGCCGGCGGATCCACTGACGAGTATCAAGGCGAGTTATGAGTATTTGAGCAATTTGCGATTCTAGGACGAGAGACGAGAGACGAGAGACGAGAGACGAGAGACGAGAGACTACGTAGTAGTATAGACAACTAATGCCAAATCCTGTTCCACTCCTGACCAGGCTCCGGATCATGTCGACATTGAAGGGCGCGCGGCGCGAGATCTATGACGTCTGCATCGTCGGCTCAGGGGCCGGCGGAGGCATGGCGGCCCATCAACTCACCAAGGCGGGCGCGAAGGTGATGCTGCTCGAGGCCGGTGGGATGTGGGACAACACCAAGGACTCGGCCATGCTCAAGTGGCCCTACGAGACGGATCGCCGCGGGGGCAGCTCCCCGGAGCGACCGTTCGGCGAGTTCGATGCCTGCATCGGTGGCTGGAACCTTCCTGGCGAGCCGTTCACGACCGCTCCAGGAAGCCGCTTCCAATGGTGGCGCGCGCGCATGCTCGGGGGACGGACCAACCACTGGGGTCGCATCTCGCTCCGCTTCGGCCCCGATGATTTCAAGCACAAATCGGTCGACGGCCTGGGCGAGAACTGGCCGATTTCCTACGACGACATCAAGCCCTACTACGACCAAGTCGATCGACTGGTGGGGATTTTCGGCAGCAAGGAAGGGATGCGGAACCATCCCGACGGGATCTTCCTGCCCGCACCGGAGCCGCGCTGCTGGGAACATCTGGTGAAGAAGGCGGCCGACAAGCAGAAGGTCACCTGCATTCCGTCCCGACTCAGCATCCTCACCCGGCCGCTCAATGGACGCGCGGGGTGCCACTACTGCGGCCAGTGCAATCGCGGCTGCGGCATCAATGCCAACTTCTCGTCGACCAACGTGCTGGTGCACCCAGCACTCCAGACCGGCCGGCTCACGCTGCGCACCAACGCCATGGTCCGCGAGGTGACGCTGAACGACCGTGGGCTCGCCGACGGTGTGATCTACATCGACAAGGCCACCGGTCACGAGATGCGGGTGGATGCCAAGATCGTCGTGCTGGCCGCCTCGGCCTGCGAATCTGCACGGATCCTGCTCAACTCCAAGTCCGCGAAGTTCCCCCAAGGGCTCGGCAATTCCAGCGGCATGGTTGGCAAGTATCTCACCGACACGACCGGCACCGATGTCGGCGGCTTCGTGCCCGCGCTGATGGACCAGCCGCGGCACAACTGCGACGGCGTGGGTGGCGCGCACCTTTACATGCCATGGTGGATCGACAACAAGAAGCTCGACTTTCCGCGCGGCTACCACATCGAAATCTATGGCGGCATGGGAATGCCTGGCGCCGGCTTCATGGGCGGCATCCAGAATCTCCCCGGCGGTGGCGGCTACGGTGCCGGCCTCAAGGCCGACTACCGCAAGTACTACGGTGCCAACATCGGCTTCTCCGGCCGCGGCGAGATGATCCCGAACGAGAAGTCCTACTGCGAGCTCGACCCCGACGCGAAAGACATCTACGGCATCCCGGTCCTCCGCTTCCATTGGGAGTGGAGTGATCACGAGTACCTGCAGGTGAAGCATATGCAGGAGACCTTCCGCGCCCTGTTGCAGGAGATGGGAGCCGAAGTCCGCTCCCCGATGCCGACCAAGGAGCGCGGCTACGGCATCTCCACCGGCGGTTCGATCATTCACGAGGTTGGCTGCGCCCGCATGGGCGACAATCCGAGCACCAGCGTACTCAACGCGAATTGCCAAGCGTGGGATTGCAAGAATCTCTTCGTCGCTGATGGCGGCCCATTCGTCACGCAGGCAGACAAGAACCCGACGTGGACGATTCTCGCCCTGTCGATGCGCACCTCCAAGTACATCACCGATCAGCGGAAGGCGGGCCAACTGTGAGCGACCATTCCGAGGATGAGACCGGCGTGGACCAGGGCCGGCGCGACATGCTTTCCACCATGGGGACGATGGCTGCGGGCGCCTTCCTGCTCCCGCCGCATATTGGTGAGGCAATGCGTCAGGCGCATCAAGCGATTACCGCCGCTGCCGAGAGCGGTGTAGCGTACCAGCCGAAGAACTTCACACCCCAGGAATGGGGGACGGTGCGGATGCTGGTGGACTACATCATCCCGCGCGACAGCCATAGCGGCAGTGCCACCGATGCTGGCGTCCCGGAATTCATGGACGTGATGCTGGGTCTCGATACGCCATTGATTACCAGACACCGCAACGGACTGATCTGGCTCGACACCGAAAGCATCAACCGGCACAACAAGTTCTTCACGCTCATCACCGACGCGCAGCGACGTCAGCTGCTCGACGACATCGCGTGGCCCGCAAAGGCGCCGCGCGCACTGATGGCCGGTGTGAACTGGTTCAACTCCTTCCGTGACTTTACCGCCAGCGGTTTCTATACGTCGAAGATCGGCATCAAGGACGTGGGGTACATGGGCAACACCGGCGTGGCGGAGTGGAAGGGATGCCCGGCAGCGGCGGTGAATCGGTTGGTGAAATAGCAACAGCCGAGAGACGAGAGGCGAGAGAGGCGAACTGCAATTTGCCGCAGCACACGCACTCTCTTCCATTCCCCCCTTGTTTCTCGTCTATCGTCTCTCGTCTCTCGAGGTTCTTCGTCCAATGTCCAAGGCTCCACTCGGTGTTGGCTTCATTGGTTCCGGCTTCAACACCCGCTTCCACATCGCGGGTTGGACTGGCGTGCGCGACGGCGATGTCCGCGGCGTGTGGAGTCCGAACGGCAAGAACGCGGCGTCGGCGGCGTCGCTGGCGAACAGTCTTGGCGTCGGCGAAGCGAAGGCGTATCGGTCGATCACCGAGATGGTGACTGATCCGGCGATCGACGCGATCTGGCTCTGTGGTCCCAATCAAGCTCGAATCGAGAATGTCGAGGAGATTTGTGATGCGGTGACGCGCGGCAAGGGAACGCTGCGCGGGATTGCTTGCGAGAAGCCCTTGGCCCGCAATGTCGGCGAGGCGAAGGAGGTGCTCCGCCTGGTGACCAAGGCCGGCATCGCTCACGGCTATCTCGAGAACCAACTCTTCTCACCCGGCCTGGTGCGTGGTCGTGACCTGATCTGGGCCCGCGGCGCCAAGACCACCGGCAGGCCCTACCTTGCTCGTGCCGCGGAGGAACACTCCGGGCCACACAACGCCTGGTTCTGGCAGGGTGAGCAGCAGGGTGGGGGTGTGCTGAATGACATGATGTGTCACTCCGCCGAGGTGGTGCGCTTCCTGCTCACCGAACCGGGAAAGCCGCGTGCGTCGCTCAAGCCGGTATCGATCAATGGTCGGATCGCATCGCTCAAGTGGAGCCGTCCGGAATACGTCAAGCAGCTGAAGGCGCGCTTCGGCAAGAGTGTCGACTATAGCAAGCGGCCGTCGGAGGACTTCGCGTCGGTCACCATCACCTACGAAGACAGCAAGGGGACGCAGGTCATCGGCGAGGCCACGACGTCGTGGAGTTTTGTCGGACCGGGACTCCGCCTCTCCGGCGAACTGCTCGGGCCCGAATACTCGATGAACTGGAACACGCTCAATTCGGAGCTCTCCTGCTTCTTCTCGCGCGAGGTGCGGGGCGCCGCCGGTGAAGACCTGGTCGAGAAACAGAATGCCGAGATGGGGCTGATGCCGGTGGTGCCCGATGAGGCGGCGACATATGGCTATGTTGCCGAAGATCGCCACTTCGTGCGAGCGTTCCTGGGGAAGGAGAAGCCGTTGCTCACCTTCCAGGACGGCGTGGCAGTGATGCAGATCCTGATGACCGCCTACATGAGTGCCGAACAAGGCAAGACGCTCGCGTTTCCGCCACGCGGGCTTGATCAATTCATTCCGGCGGTGGCGAGGGGCCAATGGCAGCCGTAACGCGACGCGGTATCACCCCGATTCCCCATGAGTTCACCAGCACCACCTTTGACGTGCCGGGATACTACGTCGCCCAGTCGCTCGGACTGGTGCGTGGTATCGTGGTGCGCTCGCGGTCGATCTTCGGCAACATCGGCGCCGGGGTGCAGATGATCTTCGGCGGCAACATCACCATCTACACCTCGATGTGCGAGCTGGCACGCGAGAACGCCTACGAGATCATGTTGCAGCAGGCGCAGAACCTGGGTGCCAACGCTGTCATCGGCGTGCGCTACGACGCCACCGAGATCATGCGGGGGGTCAGCGAAGTGCTCTGCTATGGGACGGCCGTGGTGGTCGAGGAGGCGGCGCCTCCCGAGCATGGCTGAGCCGATCGCGGAGCGACTGCTCAGCTGGTGGCACCGACTGGAGCCACTTCCCGGCGGGAGGTGGCTCTTCGCGCGAATGCTCGGATGGATGGTGCCCTACACCGGATCGATCGGGGCGCGCGTCGAGCTGCTCGAGCCGGGCCATGCCCGCGTCTCGCTGCGTGACCGTCGTGCGGTGCGGAACCATCTCCACTCCATCCACGCCATCGCGCTCGCCAACCTCGGGGAGGTGGCCACCGGCATGGCAATGCTCACTGCGGCGGGAAATGCGCGCGGGATCCTGGTGGGGATCAACATCAGCTACCAGAAGAAGGCGCGCGGCACCCTGGTCGCGGAGTGTACCGCAACGCCACCCGTGGTCACCGAACCCATCGAGGTGCCGGTCACCGCAGCGATCACGGACTCCTCTGGCGAGACGGTCGCAATAATCACCGCCACCTGGCGCCTGGCGCCGCCACTCTGATGGAGACCGCCCTCACGCGCGATGCGGGAATCCGGGTGCCGCTGCTCTGCGGCGCGATGTACCCATGCTCAAACCCGGAACTGGTGGCTGCCGTATCCGCCGCCGGCGGGATGGGCATCGTCCAGCCGATCTCGCTGACCTATGTGTATGGCCACAATTTTCGCGAAGGACTGCGGTTCATCCGTTCGCTGAGCAACCTGCCAATCGGCATGAACGCGCTGATCGAGGATTCGAGCAGTACCTACCGGAAGCGGATGGAGCAGTGGATTGCGATTGCGCTGGAGGAAGGGGTGCGCTTCTTCGTGACCTCGCTGGGCAACCCCAAGTGGGTGGTGCAGATGGTCGAACCGGTCGGGGGGATTGTCTATCACGACGTGACCGAGCGGAAGTGGGCGGAAAAGGGGGCAGCGGGAGGCGTCAGGGGGTTCATCGCGGTGAATCGGCGCGCCGGTGGTCACGCTGGGGAGCGGGGCGCCGCTGAACTGTTGGCAGAGCTGACCCCGCTGGGGCTACCGGTGGTCGCCGCCGGGGGCGTCGGGACACCAGCGGAGTTCCGTGCGATGCTCGACTTGGGCTATGCCGGGGTGCAATGCGGGACTCGCTTCATTGCCACCAGCGAGTGCCAGGCGAGCGAACCGTACAAGCAGGCGATCCTGACGGCTCGCGAGGCGGACATCGTGCATACCGAACGGATCACCGGGGTACCTGTGGCGGTGATTCGCACGCCCAAGATCGATCGCATGGGGTTGCACGCGGGACCGTTCGCGCGGTGGATGCTCAAGGGGCGGAAACGGAAGAAGTGGATGCGGCTCTTCTACGCGGTGCGATCGTTCCGCCAGCTCAAGGCGGCATCGCTCGATCCGACAGGGGGCGATGAGTACTGGCAGGCCGGCAAGAGCGTCGAGGGGATCGACACGATCCTCCCCGCGGGCGAGGTGGTGCGGCAGTTCGCCGAGGCGCTCGAAGCCCAGGGATAGCGGCGCTAGCGGGTGAGCGCTGCCCGAATCGCCAGCAGTCGCTCTGGGTCGGTTACCGAGCGCGCGGTTTCGTCGGTGGGGAGCGGTCGCCGGAAAGGCACCAGGTGATCGTGAAAGACCATCGGTTCATTGATCCGCTTGGTTCCCCGCACATGGATTTCCTGCACACCGGTTTCGCGCACGAGCGCGGCGGCATTCTCTTCATCGACATCTCCACCCGCCATGATCACGATCCGATCGCCGGCCTGCTTCACCAGCTCGGCGAGCAGTACGCGTCCCTCCCAAGCAGTCTCACGCTGACCTGAGGTGAGCACGCGCTGCACGCCGAGGCGAATGAGGGACTCCAATGCCTCATGCGGGTCGCGGCAGACATCGAAGGCGCGATGAAAGGTGATGGCGCAATCCTCGGCCACGGCCTGCAGCAACTCAACGGTGGCCTCGTCCACGCGGCCCTCGCGTGTCAGCGCACCGATGACGATCCCGGGCGCCTCCAGTTCTGCGGCGTGCAATACGTCGCGCTCCATCACCTCGATCTCATCGGCCGAATAGATGAAGCTCCCGCCACGCGGTCGGATGATCGGAAAGACGGGGATGGTGAGGTGCTCAAGCGCCACCGCCAGCACGCCGTGGCTTGGCGTGGTGCCGCCGTCCGCGAGGTTGTCACAGAGCTCGACACGATCGGCACCCCCCGCCTGCGCAGCGAGAGCGGAGGAGTAGGAGTCAACACAAGCCTCGATCACAAACATCACAGCCCTCCGGAACAACCGAGAGACGAGGAGGCAAGGAACCAAGCGTCTCGCGGCTCTCGGTGTTTGTTCACGCCACGCTCGCCCTGGGCCGAAACGCCGCGGCAAAGATCAGCGCAATCCCCGCCGCTCCAATGGCCGGCACCAGCCAGATCGCGTGCCAGTCATGATGTCCCGGGGAGATCAAGTAGGCATCCACAACCTTCCCCGACACGAAGGCGCCAATGAAATAGCCGACGCCATTGGTGAGGAAGTTGAGGAAGCCCTGGGCAGCACCGCGGATCTTGGGGCCGGCGCGCTCGTCGGTGTAGATCTGGCCGCTGACGAAGAAGAAGTCATAGCAGACGCCATGGAGCACGATGCCAATGAGGATGAGCCACATCATGTTGCCGGCGTTGCCGGCGCTGAAGGCGAAATAGCGCGCCGCCCAGGCCGCCATGCCCACGACCATGATCCACTTGATGCCGAGGCGCTTGAGCAGGAACGGCAGTGCGAGCATGAAGACGAACTCGGACATCTGGCCGAAGGTCTGGATGAAGGCGGCGTCCTTGACGCCGATCTCGTTCAGGAAGGGGTTGGCGAACGAGTAGTAGAACTGCAACGGAATGCAGAGCAGGAATGATCCCAGGGCAAACATCGCGAACGAAGGATCCTTGAGCAGTTGCAGTGCATCGAGGCCCAGGGCGTCACGCACCGAAAAGGCAGTTCCGGCAGCCTTGGGCGGGGTGTGCGGCAGGGTGAGGGAGAAGAATCCCATCACCACCGAGGCACCGGCCGCCACGCGCATTGGTGTGGCCAGCGCGTCGGCGTGGAGCACCTTGCCGATCAGGATGCCGGCGACGATCCAGCCAATGGTGCCGAGCACGCGGATGATGGGAAAGTCCTTTCCCGGATCACTGACGTGGTGGAAGGCGACGGTGTTGGTGAGCGAAAGGGTCGGCATGTAGCAGAGCGCGTAGCCAATCAGCACCGGGTAGAAAGTGCCGAAGGTCTGCTGAGTGCTGAGGTGGTACATCAGCGCGGCGCCGAGCAGGTGCAGGACGGCCAGCAGTTTTTCGGATGAGAAGAGCCGGTCGGCGATGATCCCCAGGAAGAACGGTGAGACCAGCGCGGCGATCGCGGTGGCGCCATACGCCAAGCCGACCTGCTCGCCAGTGAACTGCCGGGTCTGCGAGAGATAGGTACCCATGGTGACGAACCAGCTCCCCCAGATGAAATACTGGAGAAACATCATCACCTGCAGCTTGAGGCGATCGCTCACTGGAACTCCTTCAGTTTGATGTTGCGGAACCAGACGCTGCCGCCATGCTCCTGCAAAGCGATGTGGCCCCGTCGTGCCTTGCCGAACGTATCCCAGTCCTTGAACTTGCTCGCCGCGATCTTCTCCTTCATCTCCTTTGAATCGAAATTCACGTCGACGACCTTCACCCCGTTGAGCCACTGCTGCACCTTGCTGCCGTGCACCACGAGGCTGGCGCTGTTCCACTCGCCGACCGGCTTCACCAGGTCAAGACGGGTGGGGTAGAGGGCATAGAGCGATCCGGCGGCCGTCAACGGCGACTTGCCGTCACCGTGCCCGAGATTGTCGAGAATCTGCATCTCAGGCGCGTTCATGTAGACCTCGTCGGTCCCCTCATTCGCCCACCAGAAGACCCCGCTGTTGGCTCCCGGAGCAACCTTCCATTCCAAGTCGAGCTCGAAGGAGTCGTACTGGAGATCACTCACCAGATCGCCGGCCGACGCGGTGCGGGTGATGGTGCCGTTCTGCACCGTCCAACCGGTGGTGATACCAGGCGCCTGCTTGTAGGTATGCCAGCCGTTGAGTGTGGTACCATCGAACAGCAGGTCCCACCCCGACCGTCGCTCGGCGGAGGTGATGGTGTTTGGGCCGGTTGGTTCGGGAATCACGGGGGCCGCGGTCGCGGCGGGGCGGGAACTATGGCCGGCACACGCCGCACAGAGGGCGACCGTGAGCAGCGCGACGCGAGCATGCGCTCGACGGGACATGGACGTGCCTCGGAATGGGATGGCCAGAACGGGAAGCTCGAAGGTTACGGCGTTGCCGGGGCCATGCAAAGGGGGCGGCCCCGGATGGGCATGGTGCTACTTGGGGACGGCGTTCACGAGCGCGCGCACCGCGTCGGCCCCGACCGGACGGAGCAGCCCGAAGGTCTTTCCTTCGGTGGCCTTGAGCACCGAATCGGCCGTGGCACGCCATGCCGCGGTGGGGGCGCTCTTCCGCGTGATCAGGGTGAGCGCCTGATCGCCAACCTGCGAGAGACCGAGCAGGGCGCCTGCCACCGGGATGCCGTCGTTGGCCATCGGGATCCGCTCCCGCATCGTCTCAAGCTGGGACCGGAATTCGGCCATCCTCGCAAAGTCTTCATGCAGTGCACGGACCGCTTCGCCGTCGCCCGCCGCGGCGCGCTGGGCGCGGTCGAGCATGCGCCAGCCATTCCACGGGTCGGTCCGGGCGGCGTCGATGAGTCGCGTGAGCGGTGAGAACTGGTTGGTGCCACGCCCACTGAATCCGCGTGGACGGGCGTAGTCGAGCAGCGAGGAGAAGACCGCGGCGTCGGCGCCGCCGGCGAAGCGAGCGATCATCTGGTTGGTGTGGCTCTCATGGGTGAGCCCGAATTCGGTGAGCCGGCGCGAGGTCACCTCGAGGCGACGATACATGTCATTGACGTCATTGACCGACTGCGGCGACCAGAGTCGCTCCGCCACCGCACCGAGCCGCGGCCAGATGCGTGATTCGATCGTTTCCGGCGTAACGTACTCGCTCCACATGCAGGCCTCGCCACCCAGGATCAGCGCCTGCTGTCCGGGGGTGAGGGTGTTGTTGGCGGGGAGCGGATCGGCCAGATAGAGATCGCGTGCGAGGTCGATATGGTCGAGATAGTACGGCGCCGAGAGAATGGCGCGACGACCCTGCTGGGCGGCGGTGGTCAGGTAGTTCACGCCGCGCCACGATTGAATCACCGCCGCCGTCGGCAGGTCAGGCTGCAGGATCTCATCCCAGCCCACCGGCTGCTTGCCGTGCGCCTTGAGAATGCCGAAGAGCCGGCGATTGAAGGCCACCTGCATGCCGTCTTCATTCTTGATGCCGTGGGCCTTCATGTAGGCCTGAATGGTCGTGCTCGCCTTCCACTGGACCGGGTTCACCTCATCACCGCCGATGTGCCAGTAGGCATCGGGAAAGAGCGTCGCCATCTCGCCAATGAAGCCGTCGAGGAAGCGGAAGGTGCTCTCCTTGATCGGACTCATCACGTCAGGGAGGACGCCCCAGGTGCGCGAAATGGCGAACGGCCCTGCCGTGGTGCCGAGCTCGGGGTAGCCCACCAACCACGAGGTGGAATGGCCGGGCACATCGAACTCCGGCACGATGCGAATACCCCGGTCGGTGGCGTAGGCGACGATGTCTTTGATCTCCGCTTGCGTGTAGTAGAGGCCGTCGGAGCCGAACTCCTGCAGCCGCGGGTAGCGCTTGCTCTCGACCCGAAAGCCCTGGTCATCCGAGAGGTGCCAATGGAGCACATTCAGCTTGACCATCGCCATGCCGTCGAGAGTGCGCTTGACCTGGTCGACCGGTTCGAAATGGCGACTCACGTCCTCCAGCAGCCCACGCCACTTGAAGCGCGGCGCATCTTGAATGTGGCTGCCCTGCAGGAAATAGCCCTGCGCATCGGCCGACTGCAGTTGCAGCAGCGTCTCGAGTCCACGAATCGCGCCCACGACGGTCGCGGCGGAGAGAACTGCCTGCTGGTCGGTGACGTCGAGGGAGTAGCTCTCATTTTCCTCCACATTGGGCACCGCGAAGCCTGCCCCGGTCACCTTGATCACCACTCGGGCCGATGGATCGGCGGAGTACTTCCGCGAGAGCGGCACGGTGATCCGTCCCTCGAGTCGCCCGAGCGCGCGGCCGATGGCCCGTTCGAGTCGGCCATCGCGAAAGCCGGTGATCGCGACCGTGAGGCCGGTGTCGAGCGGGAGCCTGGACCCGGTCATCGAGACCGTCGAGGGGACCGGCAGCAGGGTGTGCGGCGGCGCGGCCTGAGCAGACAGGTCCACCACACCAGCGATGAGGGCGACCATGAGGAGCGAAGCGCGCATGGGAGGTCCCGTGAGAGAGGGCGGAAAGATGGTCAGGTGACGCCAGTCCTGTCATCCCGTGCGAGGAAGTAGGTTTCCGGGATGCACATCACCTCCCTGCACCGCTACCCGATCAAGTCCTGCCGCGGTCATGCGGTCACCGAGCTCCCTTTTGATCGCCTCGGCCCGGTGGGCGACCGACGGCTGATGCTGGTCGATGGCAACGGCCGCTTCCTGTCGCAACGCGAGATTGCCGCGATGGCCACGGTGGTACCATATCTGGAGGGCGAGACGCTTCGCGCCGAAGCCCCGGGATTGTCGCGACTCGACCTGCGGCTGCTCGGCGAGGGGACGATCCGGTCGGTGACGGTGTGGGGGAGTGAGGGGCTTCAGGCTGTCGACCAGGGTGACGAGGCCGCCGCCTGGTTCTCTTCGGCAATCGACCACAACTGCCGCTTGGTCCGATTCGGTAGCATGACTCGCAACCCGATCAGTGCCCGCTATTCGCCGCGTGCTGATGCCGAGACAGCGTTCACCGACGGCTACCCGGTGATGGCGACCACTGAGGCGTCACTCGCCGACCTCAATCGTCGACTCGAGCAGCCGGTGCCGATGGCGCGCTTCCGTCCCACACTGGTGGTCGGTGGCGCTGAGCCTTGGGCCGAGGATGGTTGGCAGCATGTGAGGATGGGGGGGATGGAGCTCGACGGCGTGAAGCCGTGCGCCCGCTGCGTCATCACCACCACCGATCAGGAGAGCGGGGTGCGCCACACCACTCAGGAGCCGCTGCGGACCCTGAAGCAATTCCGCATGCAGGAGGGATTCGGTGCCATCTTCGGACAGAATATGGTGCCGTGCGCGCCCGGGGTGCTCCGGGTCGGTGACGAGGTGATGGCGACGTGACCGAGCGACTCTACTACCGCGATGCCGAGTTGCTCGAGTTCGACGCCGTGGCTGTCTCGCACGGAGCGAGCGACCACGAAGTCGTCCTCGATCGAAGTGCATTCTATCCCACCTCGGGCGGGCAACCGCATGATATCGGGACACTCAACGGCGTTCGCGTCATCGACGTGATCGATGACGACGCGCGTGTCATTCATCTGCTCGACGCGCCGCTCCCGCTCGGGGCGGTGCACGGCGAGATCAACGCCGCGCGTCGACACGATCATATGCAGCAGCACACCGCCCAACATCTCCTCTCGGCGATCGCCGCCGATGCCTACGGCTGGGAAACCGCCAGCGTGCATTTTGGCGAGGAACATTCGACCATCGAATTCGCCGTCGCGAGCGTGAGCGAGGGTGCGCTGGGCGAACTCGAGTCGGCGGCGAATGCGTCGATTGCGGCGGCGGTGCCGGTGACGCTCTCCTTCGAGGAAGCTGATGCCGCCGTTGCGCGCGGGTTGCGCAAGGCTCCGACGCGCACGGGTGAGATCCGCGTCGTGACCATCGCAGGCCTCGACCGGAGTGCCTGCGGCGGGACGCACGTGGCATCGACGGCCGCGATCGGCACGATTCTGGTCCACGGCATCGAGAAGATTCGCGGGCATGTGCGCGTCGGTTTTCTCGCAGGGAATCGGGTGCTCGCACGGCTGCACGCACACGAGCAGGAACTTGCCGCGCTTGCCGAGTCGGTGTCCTGTGCGGTCAACGAGTTGCCCGACCTCGTGGCGAAGCGGCAGGTGGAGCTGAAGAACTTGCGCGGCGCGGTCGAACTGCTCGAGCGTGAGGTAGCGGTGTCGCGGGTGAATGCGCTGGTGGCGAGCGTCGTGCCCTCGGCCGACGGTGTCCGGCGGGTCAGCCATCGTACGGACACCGACTCCGCCGCCCTGCTCCGCGCCATGGCGCAACACGCCGCGACGCTCGATGGCGTGATCCTCTTGGCGGCGACATCGTCGCCGGCAACGATCTACTACGCCACCGGCGCCAACAGCGGGACCGACGCCGGTGCTGCCCTGAAGGCCGCCCTCGCGGCCGTCGGTGGGCGTGGCGGTGGCTCGCCCAAGGTGGCGCAGGGGACCGTGCCGGATGCCGACGCGCTCGAGCGGGTGATGCAGCAACTATCCTCCTCTCGAGCAGAGTGACCGCTCCCAGTAGGCGCGAGCCTCCCCAGTGGGTTAGCTTGGGCGGACACCCTGGCCGTCCGTCCGGTTTCCGGGCTGGCAGGAGACTTCCCAACATGATGCTGGCAGTGGCGTTACCCCTCCTCCTCTCCCTCGTGGGCGCCGACACGGTCAAGGCCCCCCCGAAGCCGACGCACGTGAAGTTCACGGGCGATGTGGGGTACGTCGCGACCTCCGGCAATACCTCGGTCCAGACCCTCAATCTCGGCAACAAGATCACCGCTCAGACGGGGACGATGACGGTGAGTCAGCAGTTCTCGGTGGTCAAGGGACGCAGCAAGGGACAGACGGTGACCTCCGCCTGGCGTGGGTCGGTGCGTCTTGATGCGGCTGTCGCGAGAACGTTGGCGGTTTACACCTCACTGACCTTCGAGCGGAACGTCTTCGCGGGGTTGGCGTCGCGGGCCTCGGGCGTCACCGGGTTGTCGGCTGACGTGATCAAGACCAAGGAGGACCATCTGGTGGTCGAGGGCGGCATCTCCCTGACGTCGCAACGTGCCGTCAGTACCACCAAGGGCTCCAATCTCGACTTCCTGGGTGGCCGGGCTGCAACGGCCTACCAGCACCACATCGGCCCGCGCGCGACGGTCAGCCAGTCGATCGAATTCCTCCCGAACTTCCATCAGAGCCAGGATCTCCGGATCAACTCCGAGTCGACGCTGCTGGCGCCGCTGACCAGGCAGGTGGGCATCAAACTCTCCTACATCGTCCGCTTCGACGGCGTGCCACAGCCGGGCTACCTCAACACCGATCGCCTCTTCACGTCGGGAATCCAGATCGCCCTGTGAGTGGACAGCACGTCACCACCAGCGGACCACGCTTCGCCCGAAGGGTGCTCCCGTGGCAGGACCAGTCGTCGCGGTGACGCCGCTGTTCCACCTGGTCGGCGCGCCGCAGGCCCCAGCGGACCTCGTCCGTCTGCCAGCGCTCGCCGATGCCGCCTGGGACTTTCACCGCCGGCTGCCCGAGTACCACCCCACCTCGGTTCATGCACTGCCAAGCCTTGCCGCCGAATTGGGGTTGGCTGCGCTGCACCTCAAGGACGAGTCATCGCGCTTCGGGCTGAACGCCTTCAAGGGGCTTGGCGCCTCCTTCGCGATCGCCCACTGGCTTGGCACCCACCCGGATGCCCAGGATCCGACGTTTACCACGGCGACCGACGGCAATCACGGCCGCGCCGTGGCGTGGAGCGCGAAACGACATGGCGCACGAGCGGTGATCTTCGTGCCGGGGAATACCGCGCCGGCGCGTCTCGACGCGATTGCACGCGAAGGCGCAGAGGTCGTGATCGTCGATGAGGGGTATGATGCCGCAGTCGCGAGGGCACACGAGGCGGCGGCCCGATCGGGATGGGTGCTCATCCAGGACATGGCACGGCCAGGATACCTCGAGATTCCGGAGTGGATTGCCGCGGGCTACTGGACCCATGCCCGAGAGCTCGAGGCCACGCTCCTGACGCCGCAGGTCCCGCAAGTGGACCTGGTGATGCTGCATGCCGGCGTCGGAACCTGGCCGGCCTCAATCATCTCCTACCTTTGGCACCGCTACGGCCGGGCCCGCCCGCGCATCCTGGTGGTCGAGCCGGTGGCCGCAGACTGCGTGCTCGCCTCCGCTCTAGCGGGCGAACCGACTCGAGCGCGTGGATCGCTCCAGACCATCATGGCCGGCCTCAACTGCGGCTGGCCGTCCACGAGCGCGCTGGAGGTGATCGTCCGCGGCGCCGATGCGCTGATGGCGATTCCGGATCACTGGGCCGAGTCGGCGATGCGACGTCTGGCAACGCCGCAGGCGGGTGAACCGGTGATCGTTGCCGGCGAATCAGGGGCGGCGAGCGTGGCCGGCTTGCTCGCGTTGCACGCCGATCCGGCGTACGCGGCCGTGCTGGCTCACTTGACACTTCCGCCGCGTCCCCGCGTCTTGGTCTGGTCCACCGAAGGTGCGACGGATCCCGACGGCTGGGCTCGGGTTGTGGGACGGCCCGTTCCATCGTAGCCTCCAAGGCTTTCCGACAGCGCACGCAACCGACGTGGCTGGTAGGCTGGACCTCATCCCTTTTCTCGAGCACCGGAGTTGATGAATGGAGCGGCAGACCGTGGCAGGCATTGGTGGCGTTGTCATTTTTGCGGATCAGGCCGACGCACTCGCGCATTGGTATGAGAAGCACCTCGGCCTCTTCTTCACCAGGGAACCGGACAGTCATGAATGGTGGTGCGATCTTCCGGGCACCCCGTTCTCGATCCAACAGAGCAAGCACCCACTCGGGCACGACCGACGCCAAGTGGCCATCACCTGGCGAGTGAAGGATCTCGATGCCTTCGTGGAGCAGCTGGGGGAGCTCGGCGTGTCAGTGGAGAAGCGGCAGGAAACGGCGGATGGTGACTTCGCCTGGATCGACGACCCGGAAGGACACCGGGTGGAGCTGTGGCAGGAGCACGACTGAAACGGAGAACGGAGATTGGAGAACGGAGATTGGGGTGCGGACCATATCGCCCCTCCGTTCTCTGTTCTCCGTTCTCCAATCTCCTTCACCTAGTTCCTACCCCGGCGTTCCGCCCCCATCCGGGTGCGATCGGGGAATTCACTGCGCAGCTGGGCGACTCCGTCCAGCATCACCCGCATGGTCGGCTCGGGTAGCTCGGCCACCCCCACCACGGTGAGGGCTGGCGGCGAACCGTGATCGAGGCCCTCGAGCACCGCAGCGCGAACCGCGGCAATGCTGACCGGATCCAATCCCTTCACGTAGGCGGTCACCTTCACGATGTCGCCCGGGACACCGCGCGACGCCCGGACCACCGCGACGAGGTTGGCGAGCGCCTGCCGAGTCTGGGCCGTCAGGTCCCCGACGCCGATGAGGCGACCGGCCGAGTCCACCGGGACCATCCCCGACAGATAGACGGTTAGCCCGACCCGGATGGCCTGCGGGATGCCGACCAGCACCGGCACACTCGGAGCGACCACCGATTCGGGGGCGTTGGTGGGGGAGATTCCGCGTGCCGCGGCAGGCGGAATCTGCGCGGTCGATGGGCCGCAGGCGACCAGCGGCATGAGGACAAGGGGGAGCAAGAGGAATTTGGCGGTCATCGACAGAGCCTCCAGGGGCTTTGGCTGTGGCGTGTGTGGGTCGGCGGTCTCGACGTGGTAGGACGCTTGAAGGGGGGCAAAATGTGACAGGAACAGGCGATATCAAGGAATCAGGGTCTCCACCAGAGGTGCGTCGAGCGCGCAAATCAGGGATTGGCCCCCAGATCGATTTCTCTCGGGGGGTGGTTCTGCGGAGGACGTTTGTGCATCGTTCACGCACGGAGACGTCTTTACCATCGCCTTCTATTCAGGATACCTGCATGCGCAAGACAGTTCTGGCACTCGGCATCGTCGCGGCGCTCACGGGGTGCGTGAGCAAGAAGCGGTACGACCAACTGGTCATGGACCAGCAGCGGGCCAACGAGCAGAAGGACTCGCTCGTGGCGGACGTACTTGCTGCAACGCAGATGGTCACCGACATCAACGCCGACTTGGCCAACGTCAAGGGTCTGGGCGTGAGTCCGGTGTCGACCGGCGATAGCCCGCTCTCGGACAAGGCGGAGCAGCGAACCATCCTGCTCGGCAAGATCAAGGAAGTGATCGCCAAGCTCGACGCGGCCGAAAAGCAGCTCGGCGAGCAGCGTCGGCGCGTCTCGACCCTGACTACCCAGCGGAAGTCGCTGGAGGATCAGCTCGGCTCGCTGCAGAAGACGATCGACGACCTGCGCACTACCGCCCAGCAGCAGGAAATGATGATCGGTCAGCAGAAGGAGCAGATCCAGACGCTCGCCACGCGGGTGGATACGCTCACGGCGGCCACCGTAGCGCTCACGGCCGTCAACAACGCGGTCCGGGACACGCTCTCTCGTGCGATCGACGAATCGAACGTGGTCTACTACGCCGTCGGCACCAAGGATGAGCTGATCAAGCGCGGCATCCTGGTGAACGAAGGGAGCAAGTTTCTCTTCTTCGGTGGCAAGACACTGATGCCGGCTCGCGACCTGAAGCCGGAGCTCTTCCAGCGCCTCGACAAGCGTCGGGATACTGTCCTGACCGTGCCCGAGCCGTCGAAGGAGTACAAGATCGTCACCCGGCAGAGCCCGCAGTATCTGAGCGCCAGCACGGTGTCCGGTGGCAAGCTCAAGGGTGATGTGCACGTGGCCGATCCCGCCTTCTGGGATGCCGGCAAGTACCTGATCCTGGTCCGTCAGTAGTCGCGCATGCGGGACGGCCGGTCATGATATGGGAAGGCGGCCCGGTCTCGGGCCGCCTTCCTGCGTTTGGGTTGCCGCACCTAGATTGCGAACAGTCGCCCCGCCTCCAACTGCAGAGGATTTCATGCTGAAGCTTCGCTCCACCCGATTCATGTTGACCGGTCTGCTCCTGCTCGGCGGCGGGGCAACCTTGGCGGCATGGCGCGCCGCCCCCGCGCCGCTTCCGACGATCAAAGTGGTCAAGTCGGCGTCATGTGGTTGCTGCGCCAAGTGGGTGGACTACATGAAGAAGGAAGGCTTCAGTGTCACGGTGGAGAACAAGGACGAGTTCACCGCGCTCAAGCGAGCCAATGGCGTCACGGCCGACCTGGAATCGTGTCACACCGCTTTTGTCGATGGTTATGTGATTGAGGGCCACGTCCCGGCCGACCTGGTGAAGAAGCTGCTCAAGGAGCATCCGGCCGGGGTGAAGGGACTCGCGGCGCCGGGCATGCCGCCGAGCTCACCCGGCATGGATTCGCCGACCAAGGAGAAGTACACCATCTACCAGTTCGACGCGAAGGGACACGCGACGGTGTATTCGATCCGGTCCTGACGCTACTGGTGCAACTCGGCGCGGAGACGATCCCGCGCCACGCGGATCCGTTCCTGAACTTTTTCCTTCAACGCCTTGATGTCGGTGACGCCGTCCGTGGGCTCCGGCTCGAGGATTTCCACTACCGCGTGCGCTGGGTTGATGCGCCAGTCGCGTCGCGCGATGGCGTCCCGGGTGCCCGACAGGGCGAGGGGGAGGATCGGGACGCCCGCCTCGATGGCGAGACGGAAGGCGCCGTCCTTGAACGGGAGCAGATCCCGGGTTGGTGAGCGGGTGCCCTCGGGGAAGATCATCACCGAGACCCGGTGGTGCAGTCGGTCGGCGCAGACCGCCATCGCCGCGCGCGCGCTCGCCGCCAGCCCCCGCCTCACCGCGATGTCGCGCGCCGCCCACATATCCCAGCCCACCACCGGGATCCGCATCATTTCGACCTTGCTGAGCCATTTCATCTCCCAGGGGAGCCGGGAGAGGAGCAGGATATCCGCGAACGATTCGTGATTGCAGACTACGACATAGGGATGTCGTGGATCGGCGGGCACCACGCCCCGCACCTCGAATCGCCACCCCGGCGTGAGCCGCGTCGGCATGGTGCCGGCCAGCCGGAAGAGCCGGCCCCCGAGATAGTTGATACGATCAAACGGCCAGCACACGACCCACAGGATCAGGATGAAGGGCAGGGCCAGCGTGAGCGAGACGCCGAGAATGCTCCAAGTCCAGATCGAGGCGACGGTGGTCCGGAGGCGGGCAAGGAAGGTGCGCATTGGCAGGAAGATTAACTTGTCAGACCATGACCAACGACCAGCACGCACTCCTGACCTCCCTGCTCGACAGCCCAGGCCCGTCGGGCTTCGAACAGGCCCCCGCCCGCCTCTGGCGCTCGGCGGCCTCGTTCGCCGATGATGTCACGGTGGATGTCAGCGGCAACTCCCTCGCCACCATCTTCCCGTTGCCCGAGCAGCGCGATGGCCCGCGGTTGATGTTCGCCGGGCACATCGATGAGATCGGCGTGATGATCGTCCACATCGACGACGACGGTTTCTGCTTCTTCGAGCCGGTCGGAGGATGGGATTCGCAGGTCTTCGTCGGCCAGCGGGTGACGCTGTTGGGCCGATCGGGGCCGGTGGCCGGCGTGATCGGCAAGCAGGCGATTCACCTGATGGACAAGGAGGAACGCGACAAGCTCTCGCGACCCCAGGATCTCTGGATCGACATTGGCGCGCGCACCCGCGCCGAGGCGGCGGATCTGGTCGGCGTGGGCAGCGCCGGGGTGCTCGGCTCGAGCGTCACCAGGCTACCCAATCGACGGATCGTCTCGCGATCGCTTGATAACCGCATCGGGGCATACGTGGTGCTCGAGGCGCTGCGACTGCTCGCCAGCAGCCGGCCCCGAATGACGGTGACGGCGGTCGCCACCACACAGGAGGAGATTGCCTTCACTGGTGGCGGTGCACGCACGTCTGCCACGCTGCTTGATGCCCGGGCGGCCCTGGTGGTGGACGTGACCCATGCCACCGACACGCCGGGACTGGAGAAAAAGCGCCACGGCGACGTGAAGCTTGGGGGTGGGCCGGTGCTTTCCCGCGGGGCTGGCGTGAACAGCGTGCTGTTCGACCTGCTGGTGGCGACGGCGGAGGAGGAGAAGATCCCGTTCGTCGTGCATGCCGCGGCGCGCTACACCGGCACCGATGCCGACGCGATCTTCACCGCGCAGCGCGGCATCGCCACGGCACTGGTGTCAGTGCCGCTCCGGTACATGCATTCGCCGAATGAGCTGGCGACACTGGACGATGTGGATCATGCGGCCCGACTGCTTGCCGCCACGGCCCGCCGGATCGATGTCACTACCGATTTCGTCCCGCGGTAGGATTGCCGTAGAGGACCTCGAGTGCCTCCGCGGTGCCGATGCGCTCCAGTGCCTGCCACGCCGCGGTACGCGCGCGCTCGTCGTTGTGCTTGAGCAGGTGCCCAAGGGTGCCGACTGCGGAGTCCATCCGACGCCGTCCCGCCACATCCGCGGCGTCGCGCACCAGCTCGGCGCGCGCGCTGCCGAGTGAGGCAAGGATGGCCTCCTCCGCATCGGGCGATTTGGTGAGCAGCTCGATGTAGACCCGGCGCTCGAAACTGCTCGACGCGCCGCTCATTGCGTCGATCAGGGCGTCGACACCATCACGCCCAGTCGCCGCAATGGCCTTGGCCATCGCGGGTGACGTCTCGGTACGCGGCAGCAGGCGCACCATGATGGCCAGTACCGACTGTGGCGCCATCCGTCGCCGTTCGCGCGCGATGATGGTGCGGGTGGCATCGTCGGACGTCTCGCCGATGGCAACCACATCGAGGATCAGTCGGGCAAGCCGCTCATAGTCCCGCGCACTCGCCGCGGCCTCGGCATCCTTGAGGATCGGATCGAGGCGGGCCGACAAGCTCGAGCGATCGGTGGTGCGCGTGATGAGCCCTTCCGCGGGATCGGGCACGGCAGACCCAGCGTCAGTCATCAGGCCGGGGAGTTCGAACATCGCCTCGCGCAGGTCGATGCCGGTTCCCGGATTGCGCCCCGTGACTCCGGCAGCCGGGACCGAAGATCGCAGGGCGTCGCGGATGTCATCGGCCGTGGGGTAGAGGGCCGCCACCGACGCGAAGACCTGGGCGATCTGATGCCACTGTTTGGAATCGAGCCCGGCGGGAAGGGTCAGTCGGGAAGTCCCGTGCTCCTCGAGCGCCTTGACGACATGGGTCACGCCGGGAGCGTTGGGCGAAAGCGGTACGTCGTTGACGTAGAGCTTGCCATCGACCGTCTCGAACGACAGCGGCGCGCCATGCGCGGCACGCTCGAGGAGAGTGATCGGTTCGTCCAAGGCTTCGGGGTCCACGCTCAGCGCGTTGACCTGATGCAGCGTCGTGGCGAAGAGCGCGGCGAGCGTGACACTCATGGCCGCACCTCGCCAGTGGCCGTGGTGGACAGCACGGCCGCAACTTGGGCGCGGCGATCGTCGCCGGCCGGAATGCCGAGCTCCAGCGCCACCGCCAGGGCCGCTGGGCGCGACATGATGGTGCCGTCGAGTACGTCCCTCACCGATCCATTGCTCACCAGCGTTCCCCCACGAAGTTGCAACGCACGATCCAGAGTCTCGTGCGCAAAGATGGCATCGTGCGTGATCACCAACGCCGCCAGCCCCGTCTCCACCCGCTGTCGGATGACGCGAATCACCCGCTCCTGCGATGTGCCGTCGAGTCCGGCGGTCGGTTCGTCGAGCAGCACCAGCTCCGGGCCGGCCACCAGGATCGAGGCGAGGGCGACGAGTCGTCGGCTCGGCAGCGGCAGGTCGTAGGGATGCTCTCCTGCGACCGCAGACAACCCCAGCTCCTCCAGTACTCCATCGACGGCCTTGCCGACTCGGCTGGCCGACCATCCGGCGAGCTGCAGCGCCACAGCACATTCGGCGCGGACCGAAGTGGCGAAGAGCTGTCGTTCTGGCTGCTGGAAAAGGAAGCCTACCCGCGGGGCCAGGTCCTCGGGGGAGAGCCCTTTGGTGGAGCGTCCGAGCGTGCGGACCACACCACTTCCCGGAGCTTCCAGCGCCATCGCCAACCGCAGCAGGGTGGACTTGCCAGCCCCGTTCGGGCCGAAGAGTCCCACCGCCTCGCTGGCACCCAGCTCGAGGGAGACGTCCCGAAGGACCTGGAGACCACGGTCGTAGCCGAATCCCACTGCTTCCAAGGCAAGTATCGGCGCGGGCGACGAAGTCGGAAGATGTCGCGGCGAAACGGGTGTGGCTGCCCTGGCAGGTCGGTTGACGGCAGTTTGGGTCGCTTGATGCGTCGCCCGTTGGGCCAGCAGCGCGGCGGCGGTCAGCGGGCGTGGTGCGGGCCAGCCAGCCATGGCGGCGAGGCGGCCGGCGTCTGTGGTGCTGGCACCCGTCAGCAGCAACGCGTCGCCTGCCAGCAGGGCGCCCGCGGAGCCGTCGAGCGCGACGGTGCCACGGGAAAACACCACCAGCCGATCGGCCAGCGGTGCCATCTGGTCGGCATCATCCGAGGCGATCAGGACCGCGGCGCCTTCGCGCGCGACCTCGACGCAGAGTGCCCCGACGAGTTCCCGGCTGGGGTGATCGAGGGCGGAGAATGGTTCATCGAGCAGCCAGATCGAGGGGCGCACCGCGAGCAGCGCGGCGATCAGCACGCGTTGGGTCTCCCCACCGGATAGCGCACCAGGCGCGCGGTCGGCGAGGTGGTCCACCCGGACGCGCGTCATCGCACGCTCAACGCTGTCGAGAATGCGATCGCGATCCCAGCCGAGATTCATCGGTCCGACGGCGACCTCATCCCGCACCGTCCGGGCGATGCCGCTGAGTTGCAGCGCAGGCGAAGGGCCGAGGTAGGCGATGCCAGCGTGAATGGGATTGAGCGTGGCGGGGTCGTGACCCTCAAGCTCGACCACACCCTGCCGCTCGCCACCAGTCAGGCGAGGGGCGAGTCCGGCGAGTGCCAGCAGGGCGGTGCTGGTGCCACTGCCAAGCGCACCGGTGAACCAGGTGAGCTCACCACTGCGGATTGCCAACCCCACGCCGTCGAGTGCCCAGTTGGGCTGTGCCGGATAGCGGAAGCGGAGCTGCTGTGTGCGCAGGATGCTCATCGCCAGACTCGCCAGCCTGCTGCGAAGAGCACCAAAGCCAGGGTGCCCCAACGCACCGTCCGATCGAGCAGGGTGTCGCGAGGTGGATCGATGGCGGTCCGCGGTCCGGGCAGGGTCAGGCCGCGAGTCTCGAGGGCGAGGGCGTGATCGTCGGCCTCGGTGATCGACGCGAGCAGCAGCGGAAAGACGAGCGCGGGAATGGCGCGTGCGCGAATGGCGATGCTGCCGCGCACTCGCAGCCCGCGACTCCGCTGGGCTTCGCGCAGCCGCCTGGCCTGTTCCGCGAATCGGGCTGCGGCGTCGAAGGTTGCGACAATGAGGAACGCCACGCCGAAGGGCCATCGCCTCGCCATCGCCGCCTGCAGGAAGCGGTGGGCGTTGAAGGTGGCCGCGAGTGCCAGCGAGGCGGTGATGATCGCCCCGAGACGGGCGCCCTGCGCCACGGTCCATTGCAGGCCTGCCACCGAGAGAGTTCCGCCCCACGGTGCGGCGACCCGCGGACCCTCGCCGAGCATCCCCTGGCTGATGAACAGCAGCAGCCAGAGCGGGGCCACCGCGAGCAGGCCGAGCCAGACGCTTCGCCCCAGTCCGCAGGCAAGGGCGATGACAATCGTGAGCGCGTACATGGCGAGCGTGCCGCGCGGGGCGGGAAGGATCAGCGTAAGCGCGATGAGCCCGAGGGCCACCGCCCCCGGCGTGAACGGGTGGGACTTTGTTGCCGCGCCGTTCACTTGCCCACCGCCGTGGCGGCCATCGCGAAGCGACCCAGTATCCGCTTGGGCAGCGCCCGCAGCAGGGTGCCGACGACCAGGAACGCGGCGGTCTTGTCCACCACGTCGGAGAGGATCGAGGCCGTGGCCGTGGCCGTGACATTGGCGAGGCCGAGCGCCTGGAGCAGGGTGACCACGGCAGCCATGCCAGGCGTGGTGATCCCCCCGAACAGGAAGTAGGAGATCGGTGCGGAGAGGAGGCCGGCCGCCAGGCCGCAGGTCATTCCCCAGCCGACACTGCTGGGCACCCCGCGGAAGCCGCCACGCCGTGCCGCGACGGTGGCCAGCAGGGCAATGAGCCACTGGACTGGCGTGAAGGGGAAATAGGTGAAGCCCCCGAGCAGTCCCGAGAGAATCTGGCTGAGGGTTCCCACCAGCAGGCCCCCGCCAAGTCCGGTGAGGATGGCGACCAGCATGGTGCCGAGGGTGTCGAGGTAGACCGGCAGCCCGAGCTCGGCCACGACACGCCCCACGACGAGATTGATCGCGACGGCGGCGGGGACGAGCGCAAAGAGGCGTGGCGAGACGTTCACGGCCGTGGTTCCCGGGGCTCGAGGTCGGTAGAATGTACTTGGACCAGTCACGGGATTCGCTGCATGAGCACCACCGTTCTCCAGGCCGAACCGATCGTCAAGCGCCTCCACGCCGCATTCACCCACGATGCGTCGCGCAAGGAGCTGCTCACCAAGGCGGCTGACCTGATGCGTGAGGCCGGCGAGCCCTACAGCTCCGTCTATCTGTACATGCTGCACGGCGACGAGCTCGTTCTCGAGGCCTGGAGTGGACGCGAGACCGAGCACACGTCGATCCCGGTGGGAAAGGGCGTGTGCGGCACCGCCGTCGCGACCGGCGAAGACCAGAATGTCGGCGACGTGCGCGGACGCGAGAATTACATCGCCTGCAATCTCTTCACTCGTTCGGAATTGGTGGTGTTGATTCAGCGTGGCGGCAAGATTCTGGGACAGATCGACGTCGATTCCGATCAGGTCAATCCCTTCACGCCCGAGGAAGTCGGCGCGGTGCGTCAGGTCGCCGAAGCACTGGCGGTGCTCCTCTGATCCGCGAGGTCCGTGGTGTGTCGCTCTTCGAACATCGGAGCGGTGCCGGGCCCGAGGTTGTCGTGCTCCACGGAGGGCCCGGGGCGCATCACGACTACCTCCTTCCCGGCTTCGACCTGCTCGCCCATGGGCGCACGCTGGTGTACTACGACCAGCGTGGTGGCGGCCGCTCGCCCGTTGCGCGCGATGTGCCCGTCGGTTGGCGCGAGCAGGTCGATGATCTCGAGGCGCTGCGCACGGTCTGGGGTCACGAGCAACTCGATCTCTGCGGCTATTCGTGGGGCGCGCTGCTGGCCATGCTCTACGCCGTGACCTACCCATCCCGCGTCAAATCACTCGCCTTGGTGTCGCCGGCTCCGGCCGCCCGCCGGGAACGCGAGGTCTACGAGGCCAATTTGGCACGCCGGAGCAGTACGCCG
>JBBRBZ010000002.1:0-69202 GCA_038205305.1 Gemmatimonadales bacterium | reverse complement strand
CCCCGCCAGGTCCCACTCACGATGCGCGTCACGCCGACCCTGGTGGCGACAGCGCCACGATCCGGGCCTGCAGCGAGGTCTTGCCGTTCCAGACATTTTCTTCGAGTCGGAAAGCGGCATCGGCGCGACCGGTGAGCCAGGGGACCCGATCCGCCCAGCCGAAGCCGATCGCGTCCACCCCGGCGCCACTCCCGGCGAGGGTGGCCTTCAAGTGGTTGCTGCCGATGGTGCGGACGTTTCGCAGCTCGGCATTTCGCACGCCGAAGACCGGTCCCGGATTGCCCATGCCGCACGGTTCCAGCGCCCTGCTCCACCGCTCGAGCTCCGGCGAGACATCCGCCATCATCAGCGCGACATCCACACGCTGGGACGCGCCGAGTTCCTCGGGTGCGAGCTGGGCGCGTACGAGGGCGTCGAAGCGTTCGCGGAACGGTTCAACACGGTCGCGACGAATGGTGAGTCCCGCCGCCATCCGATGGCCGCCATACCTCAGCAGCAGATCGCCGCAGGCATGCAGTGCCGCGTGGAGGTCGAAGCCCTCGACGCTGCGCCCGCTGCCCCGGCCGGTGTCCCCGTCGAGGCCGATCAGAAAGGTCGGGCGACCGAACCGTTCGACCACGCGGGACGCCACGATGCCGATCACGCCGGCGTGCCAGCCATCGCCAGCTAGGACGATGCCGGATGGATCATCCCCGGGGATCTGGTCGATCTCGCGGAGTACTTCCTCAAGAATCCGCTGGTCCATCACCTGCCGCTCGCGATTGTGGTCCTCGAGTTCGTCGGCCAGCTGCCCAGCTTCCACCGCGTCGTCGGTAAGCAGCAGGCGCAGGCCATCTCGGGCATTCGCGATTCGTCCGACCGCATTGAGTCGCGGTGCCAGGATGAAGCCCACCTGTCCGGCGCGCAATTCCCCGACGAGCTTGGTCCGATCGAGCAGCGCGCGCAGACCGGGCCACCGCGTCTCGGCGAGGACGCGCAAGCCGTGCTTGACCAGGGAGCGATTCTCGCCAACGAGCGGCACCACATCCGCCACGGTGGCGAGCGCGACGTAATCGAGCAGGTGGTGTGGCAGTGCGGCGGGAAGCGAGAGCGGTTCCACAAGCGCCTGCACCAGCTTGAAAACCACGCCGGTGCCGCAGAGCATGCCAAGTCCGCTGTCGTCGTGTGCTTGCTGGGGATTGACGATTACGTCGGCCGGAGGGAGCGTCGCACCGGGGAGGTGGTGATCGGTGACGATCACGCGATACCCGGCTGCCGTTGCGCTCGCGACCGCATCGACCGCTGTGATGCCGCAATCGCAGGTGATGATGAGCCCTGCCCCCACGCGCTTCGCCTCGAGCAGGCCGGCGCTGCCGAAGTCGTAGCCATCGGTCATTCGATGCGGCACGAACGGGTGCACCTCGGCACCGGCGATGCGGAGGGCACGGGTGAGGACGGCCGTGGCACACTGTCCGTCGACATCGTAGTCGCCGTGGACGAGGATCGGTGTGCGAGCGGCGACGCACTCAGTGATCAGCGCCACTGCCGCGCGCATGCCGGCGAGGGAGAGCGGATCCGCGAGTGACGTGAGGGAGGGACGGAGGAACAGTCGGGCGGCATCAACCGATGCGACCTCGCGTTGCAAGAGCAGCGCCGCGAAGGGGACCGGCACGGAGAGGGTCAAGGCAAGGGCGCGCGCGACCTCGGGCTCCGGTGCCGGCATCAGGCGCCAGCGTGGCGCCTTCGGAATCAGGCGACCGCCTCGGCGAGATAGATGATCGCACCGCACATCTCGCAGCCTTCGATCAACACGCCCTCGGCGTTGAGGGTGCTGATCCGCGAGCTCGGAATGGAGGTGAAGCAGGCGGTGCAGGTTGCTCCCTGGGCTACCACCAGAATGTCCACCTGACGCGACTTGCGGAGCCTGTCGTAGCGAATGCGCAATCCACGCTCGATCTTGGCGGCGGATTGCTCGCGCTCAGCACTCGCGACGGCAAGTTCGGCGTCGATCTCGGCCCGACGGGCCGCATGTTCGGCGCGCACCGTGGCCTGTTCGGCGAGCAGCGCGTCGAGCCGCTCGTGGATGCCGGCGACGACTCCGGCCCGGGCCTTCGCATCATCCGCCAATCGCATCCAATCGGCCTCTTCCTGGGCCAGAATGTTGCGACCGAGGTCGACGTCGGCCATCAGCTGCGTCACGACACGCGGATTCCGTTCCTGGTCGAGGCGCGTCTTCCGTGCCTCATGCTGCACGCGCTGCTTCTCGAGCTTCGCGGCGGCCTCATCGCGACGGCGACCGATCTCGTCGGCCGTCCGGGTCGCCTGAGCGATCTCCGCCTGAATCCGGTCGCGTGCGACATCGAGGACTTCGGTTTCCACGTCCACCGCGCGCTGCCGGGTGACACATGCAGCCACACGTTGGTCCTTCGACTGCAGGTCGAGCAACTTGGGCAAATCGGGGTTCATCAGGTCTACTCCTCCGGGGACGACTGGGCGGGACCGCGCGCGCGCGCGGCCCTAAGATACAACGTATACCGTGCCTGACCTTCCTTGCTGAGCGCCTTCACCCGCTGCAGTCGCGATTGCGGGTCAGGATCGGCGAAGATGGCAGGGAAATCCCGCGCCTCCTCCAGCGCGAGCAGGGCCTCCACATAGTCGCGATCAATGTCCGTCCGCGATTCCGGCCAGCCTCCCTCCACCAACCGCGACCAGACCTCGCGGTGCCGATCATCGAGCCGGTCGAGCGCCACGTCGGCGGGCGTGCCGGGCGGCGATGCGAGGAGGGTGTCATAGATCGTCCGGAACTGAGGCACCAGGAAGCGCTCCGCCGACACCTCGGCCCGAGCCCGCTCGAACCAGCTCGGCTGGAGCAGCAGCAGGCGCAGCAATTGGCGCTCGAACTCCGCCCCACGCCCCCTGGGGCCTCCAGCGCGCTTGGTGCGGGCGGGCGCTGGCTCCACCGGGCGACTGGGCGCCGGTGACGGGCGCCGAGGCGCTGGCGCATTCGCCTCATTCGAGACCGACTCCCTTGAGATCCCCAGCCGATCGGCCACTCTGGAGATGTAGAGCTCGCGGGTCAGGGGGTCACTGGCGGCGCGCACGGTGGGGAGCAGCCGGTCGAGTGCCTCGCGGGCCTTGTGGACATCGTTGAACCAGCCGCGCTCCTCCAGCACCTGCAGCTTTCGCTCGATGACGTCCACCGCATCCCGGATGATCGTCTCGACCGCCGCCGCCCCACCTCGCTGCACCAGCGTGTCGGGATCCTCACCGGGAGGCATCGTCCCCACCCGCACCCGCATGCCGTGCGCCAGCAGGATATCGGCGGTGCGGAAGGTCGCCTGCAGCCCGGGTTTGTCGCTATCAAAGAGAAGCACGGCCTCCGTGGTGTAGCGCTTGAGCAGCGTCGCCTGTGCCTCGGTGAGCGCGGTGCCCAGTGGCGCCACCACATGATCGATGCCCGCCAGCGCCAGACGCTGGACATCGAAATAGCCCTCGACAATGATCGCGAACTCCGCCTTCCGGATGGCGTTCTTGGCCACATGCATATGATAGAGCTGTTCGCCCTTGTGGAAGATCGGCGTCTCGGGAGAGTTCAGGTACTTCGGTTCACCCGGCCCCAGGATGCGCCCGCCGAATCCCACGACTCGTCCGCGCAAGTCGTGAATCGGGAAGAGCAGCCGATTCCGGAAACGCGGTGCAAGGGTGCCGTCATCACGCTTGAGGAGCAGCGCCGCCTCGATGAGCACCGCCTCGCTGATGCCGAGCTGTATCATCGCCGCACCGAACTCAGGCCCACGGGGGGCATAGCCCAGTCCGAGTTGCCCCGCCTCGTCGAGCGGAATGCCGCGTTCCATCAGGTAGCGCCGCGCAGCCTCCGCGTCGAGTGCCTCGCGCAGACGTGTTGCGAACCATTGCTGGGCGACGTCGCACGCCTGATAGAGGGGTTCGCGCGGGTCGGGACCGCTGCGTTCGCTCTGTTCCGGTATCGGAATGCCATACCGTCTGGCGGCCTCACGCACCGCATCGGGATAGTCCATCCCGAACTTCTTGCGGTACCAGGAGAAGACATCGCCCGACTCGTGACAGACGAAACAGTAGAAGCAGTTCTTCTTCGGGATTACCGCGAAGTTGCGATGGGTGCCACCGTGAAAGGGACACGGCCCGCGCCAGTCACTGCCGGTGCGCTTGAGCTGGACGCTCTCCTGCACGATCTCCAGCAGGTCCGCGGTGTCGCGAATCCGCTCGATCACTTCATCAGGAATCCGTCCCATCAGCGAAGCACCGCGATGGTGACGCCAGTGCCGCCCTGCTGGCGCGGCGCGAAATCGAACGAGGCGACGCGCTTGTCGGTGGTCAGCAGCCGGCGGACCACATCCCGCAGGACGCCGGTGCCCATGCCATGGATGATGGCGAGGTGCGGTTGTTCGGCGAGCACAGCGCCGTCCACCGCCGAGAGCACCAGTGACTCGGCCTCATCGGCTCGCATGCCGCGCAGGTCGAGCTCCCACGCCGCTTCGCGCACCGGCTCGTCGGCGGTTCGTACGGTGGGCTTCGCCTTCTGTGCGGCCCGGTCGAGCGGGACGAGGGAGTTTGCCGTCACCACCAATCGCATGGCCCCCACCATCACCACGGCACGACCGTCACCGCGGAGTTCCACCAGGTCGCCCGTGGCACCGGTAGTGAGCCGAACGCGCCCTCCCACCGTGAGTCCGCCGGCGGCCTCGGTCCCACGATCCTCGTCCTCGGCGAGTTTTCTCGATTCGTCGCGCACACCGTCCTCCACCAAGCGACGTGCCTCGCGTGCGGCAGCCACGTCGGCTGCACCCTGTGCCAGTGCCAGAGCGTCCTCGACCGTCTTTCGGGCCGCGAGAAGATACGCCTTGGCCTGCCGAGCCCGGTCGCGCTCGCCTTCCTTCTCCAGCCGAGCCAGCTCCGCTTGGCGCAGCGCCTGCGATTCGGCCAGTTGTGTCGCAACGGCCTCGCGACGCTCCAACTCACCGTGACGCACGACGTGCTCCGCGGCTTGCTCCGCCAACGCTTGGCGCCGTGCCTCGACGTTGGCCAGAAGACGATCGAGCTCCCGCTCTCCTTCGGGAACGAGCCCTTCCGCGCGCTCGAGGACACCGGCGTCGAGGCCGAGCCGTCGCGCGATGGCCAGCCCATAGGAGCGCCCGGGAATCCCCTTGGTAAAGCGGTAGCTCGGCGAGAGCGTGGCGGAGTCGAATTCGAGCGAACCATTCACCACGCCAGCCACCGTCGTCGCGAGTGTCTTGAGTGCGCCGAGGTGCGTTGTGGCGAGGGTGAGCGTGCCGCGAGTGGTGAGCGATTCCAGCACGGCCATCGCGAGCGCGCCGCCTTCGGCGGGATCGGTGCCGGAACCGACTTCATCGAGCAGCACCAGCGTCGCCTCGTCGGATGATGCCAGGATGCGGCGGAGCTCGGCCACATGCGCGGAGAAGGTCGACAGGTCAGCGGCGAGCGATTGATGGTCACCGATGTCGGCAAAGAATCGCCGGACGATGGGGAGCGTGGTCTCAGGGCCCACCGGCGGGACGATCCCCGACTGCGCGAGCGCGATCACCAGACCAGTCGCCTTCAGCAGCACGGTCTTGCCGCCGGTGTTGGGGCCGGAGATGAGCAGCGTCCGCTCGCCGACATCGAGCAGCAGGTCGAACGGTACCACCTTCACTCCACGCGCCAGCAACAACGGATGCCGCGCCCCGACGAGCCGGAGGGGCCCACCCGCGTGGCCGATGGTCGGGACCTCGCCGTCCACCTGTACCGCCCAACGGGCACGGGCCAGGATGGAATCCACCTCGACCGACATTTCGTGCAGCGCCTTGATCGATTCCCGCTCGGGCCGGAGCTTCGCGGTGATCTCCCGAAGGGCGGCGAGAATCTCTCGTTCCTCGTTGATCACCGCCTCGCGCAGCGCGTTGCCGAGCTCGATTGCGACGGTGGGTTCGACGAAGAGGGTGCCGGCGCTGGCCGATTCGTCGTGGATGATGCCGTCAGGCCGCTGGCGAGCGTCGCGGCGGACCGGGATGACGTAGCGGCCACCCCGAAGCGTCACCCCGGAGCTTCCGGTCGCGGCGGCCGGGTCGAGGTCGCGCAGCATTCCCTCGAGACGCCGGATCAACCGTTGACGTGCCGCATGCACCTCGCGTCGAGCGGCGGCGAGTCCGGGACTCGCCGTGTCGAGCAGTTCGCCGTCATCACCAATGGAGAGTTCCAGCATCTTCTCGATCGGGCGCGGTGCGGGAGCGACGTGCAGGGTGGCAAGCGTCGGCGCCACCTCGCGCGCGCGCTCGAGTTCCTGCGCGATGATGCGTGCCGCGGACAGGGTGGACTTGATGCCGGCGAGTTCGTCGATCTCGAGGACACTCCCTTCCACCCGCAGCCGCCCGAGCGCGCCGCGCAGGGCGGGCACCGGCGGAACATCAAGTCGCTCACCCCGGCGCAGCAGTGCGAGAAGCTCGCCGACCAGACGGAGCTCGTGGCGGATCCACTCGTCATCGTCGGTTGGTCGGCGGGATCGCACCGCCTCGGCCCCGAGCGGACCCGACGCGTATCCGGCCACGACCTCGAGCACAGAATTCAGCTCGAGCGACGCGAAGGCGTCAGCGGAGGTCGCCTGGTCCAAAAGAGCCGGGGTGCCGTCCCCCTGAAGGGACGGCACCCCATGCCTGACCATCGATGCCGCGCTCATTGGGGCGCGAGCGCCTCGCGAGCAATCTGGTTGACCACCTTGCCATCCGCCTTGCCCTTGAACTGGGCCATCAGCGCGCCCATCAGCTTGCCGACGTCGGTAGCGCCGGCGGCAACTGCCGCGTCCGCCGCCGCACGGATCTCGGCCGGATCGGCCTCGGGCGGCAGGTAGCCGCGCAGGACCCCAATTTCGTAGGTTTCCTTCGCGGCCAAGTCCGGGCGACTGGCCTTGGTGTACTGCTCCACCGAGTCATCGCGCTGCTTCAGCTGCTTGCGCAGCACCTCGACGGCATCGGCGTCGGTGAATTCGCGACCAAGCTCGAGCTCGCGATTCTTGAAAAACGCAAGGACCGTCCCCAGTACCAGGGTCCGGTCCTTGTCCGCGGCCTTGCGAGCGACAATCTGGTCACTCCGCAGGCGAGCGGCGATGTCAGACATGCGACTTCGGTCCGCGACGAGTCTTGCGTTGGGCCGCGTTCATCTTCCGCTTGCGCTTCTCGCTCGGCTTTTCATAGTGCCGATGCTTGCGCAGATCGGAGAGGATGCCCGCCTTCTCACACTTCTTCTTGAAGCGCTTGAGCGCCCGCTCGAAGCTTTCATCATCATGGATGATTACTTCCGACATGTACTGAAATCACCCCTCTCGTGCTCCGGTCAGGGAGCGGTTGGTTGACAGACCTGCAAAGCTAGGGGTGACCAGCACTTGCGTCAACGGCTCAGCCCGGCGGCCAACGCATCTGGCGCCCCGCCAGGAGGTGGACATGCAGGTGCCCGACGGACTGGCCTCCCTCGGGGCCGGTGTTGACCACCAGGCGGTAGCCGTCCTGGTCCAATCCCAGCTGGGCCGCGGTGTCCACGGCGAGCCGCATGACCCGGCCCAGCAGCCGTTCCCCCGCCTCCCCCCGGGCCTCAGCCGCCGATCCCAGGTGCGAAATCGGGATCACCAGGACGTGGGTCGGAGCCTGGGGGGTGAGGTCACGAAAGGCGATGGCGTGGTCGCTTCGGGCCACGACATCCGCCGGGATCTCCCCACTCGCGATCCGGCAGAAGATGCAGCCGGGCTCGACCTGGTTCATTGGGCCCCCCTGTGCTGAAGTGATCATTTCGAGGCGATGGTGAGCCAACTGATCGAGGTACCGGTGTGACCGCCGCCGGTCACCACCAGTCGGACCTGATATTGTCCCGGATCGAGGTTCGACAGCCCAAGCGATCGCATCACCTCTCCCCGCGCTTGCTGGGGCGTTTCCTTGAAGGTGAGCTTGAGTCGTGGTGGCTTGTCGGTTTCGCCCGCCTTGTAGAACTGGAACTGGGTCTCGTAGGAGGTCCCGACCGTGAGGCCGGAGAGTTGGTAATACACCTCGGCCGTGCCGCCCTTGGGGTAGGCATTGAGTGGGTTGAGCGGGACCATGTTGCTCCCGGAGTTCCACCGCACACTGCTCCCTTCGCGGCCAAGGACCATGTCACTCACCTGAAGCACCGAGCCAGCCTCTGGCGTGACGACTGCGCGGAACGCTGCCACCGCGCCGCGGCCATCGGCTTGCGAAACGAGCACCGAGGTCGAGAAAGTGCCTGCCGGCACCGGCATCTCGATCATCCCGGTAATGAACTCACCCGACGTGAGTCCGCGCGGAACGGCAAATTGCCGCAGCGTGTCGAGTTCGATGCGGTTGCCGTCGGATTGGCGCGTGGCCATGATGCGGAATTGCACGGGATAGACCGCGCGTCCCCCGGCTTCGGGAGGCGTGCTGAAGGTCAACTCCTCCCCCGGAATCGCGAATGCCACGACCAGGCGCGGTGCTCCGCCGCTGGCGCGATCAAGGCCGTAGACCTGAACCACGGGATTCACCCGGTGGGTGAACTTCCGGATGAAGTCATCGCTGGTCATCGCCTCGTTGATCGTCTCGATGCCCTTCCTGGTTGCGACCTGGAGTTGGCTGATGCCGTTGCGCGATTGATCGATGGCAAGCGACGCGCCGTTGCCGCTGCCCAAGCGATTGCCGGCAGAGGCACCGGTCCCTGCACTCGTGGTGATGCGCGGACTCGTCGGATCGGCGTTGGTGGAGCAGAGCCTCGTGTCCAAGTGACAGAGCTGATCGCGCAACTGCGGACTGACCGAAAGCAACGACGGCACCATCTTGCTCGCGCCGACCTGGCCGTCGAAGTCCTCCTCGGTGAAGCCGAGCAGAAGCGGTCCGCCTGGGCGCTCATACTTCCACAGTTCGACAGCGATCCCCGCCTTGGTCGTGGCCACCTCATCGGGCTTTCCGTGACGGATGTAGGCCGCGCCGCGATCGTCGAGAACGGACTGCGCCGTGCGGAACGCATGAAAGGGCGACGATGCACCGATGGTCTTCGCCGTCATGGCCATGTCGCCGACGGATGCATCCACCTCATAGTCCTGCGGAAAGCGCTGCATCATCTCTTCGGCCTGGAAGTCAACCGTGCCCGACTGTCCACCGGCCTTGTTTCGGCCCGATCGCGGCAGCATCAACCGATAGTTGGCGAAGGCGTATTCCATGCGGTGGTAGTGCTCGACCAATCGCGCCCCGTCGGGCCGCGCGTCCTGCACATCCCGCTTCGCCCAGAACGCTCTGAGCCAGTCGGCCCGCCCGTTCGGGGGCAATGAATCCCATGCGGACAGTTCCTGCGGGGTGGCAACCCAGCTCAACTCGCGACGGTATGCGGCCGCAGTAAGTGAGGAGGTATCCGTCGCTCCCGCCAAGAGCGCCGAACGGCCGAGCTCGGCATCGCCGGAGGCGTATCGTGCCCGCGCCAGCGCCAGCTGCACCACACCGCTGTCGATGCCGCGCTGGTCGAGTGCCTGCTCGAGGAACGTCACCGCCTTGTCGGGGTGATTCGCCTCGAGCTCGAGCATCGCGGTGGCGTAACGTGCCGCACCCGGCAGCAGCCGTTGCAGTCGCTCAAGCATCGCGAGCCGCTCCGGCAGTCGCGATGCACCTTCGCGCGGGATTGGCGTCAGGGCGAGTGCCTCGACCGCCTCCTGAAAGGTCGAGTCGAGTTCGAGCGCGCGCACGAACGCATACCCCGCTCCGGCCTCGAGGCTCACCCCCACCGGGGAGAGCGGACCTTCGCGAGACGTCATGTTGGCGCGCCCCATCTGCAGCCGGGCGATGCCGAGACCGTACCACGCCATCGGCCAGGTGGGTTGCTCGATCGCGGTCCGACTCAGGATCTGTTCGGCCTTGTCGGCATCACCGACCGCCTGGCTGAACTCGGCGCGCTTGGCGATGATCAGCCCTTCGCAGAGTCGTTGCAGCGCGCCCGCGTGTCCGCCGCAGCGAGTATTGTCGGGGAGGTCGGCACTGGTCTTTGCCGTGCCGATCGCCTTGAAGACGGAGTCGATGAATCGGCGGTCGGCGGGGGCCTGGGCGGAGGCAGTGGAGACGGCGAGTCGCAGAACGAACGACACGGAGATGCCGACTCGTGCGCATCTGGCAATTCGGGAGCGGATGGAGGGTGACATTGTGGCCCCGGGGTTCAGCAAAGAAGGGCGGCGCCGGACAGTTGGCAGAATACTACACAAGCAGACCGAGAACGACACTCGCGGCCAGTCCACGGGTGCGGACGACGTCAACTCCCAGATGCCACCCCCGCCGCCACCACCGCCGCCGTCTCGAACCGCAACACGTGCTTGGCGAAGCGCACTGGCCCCGCACCGAGGGACGTCCGGGCGAACTCGACTTCCGCCTCACTGAAACCGCCTTCCGGGCCGATCAACCAGCCGAGAGCTTCGTCGTTCGCTGGGGCCGGCATCGCGGCACCGTTCGGAGCAGCCAGCAGCCAGCGCACCTCCGCGACTCTTCCCTGCAATGCGTCAAGCTTCGTCAGGTCGTCCACCACCGTCGCCCAGGGATTGCCACTCTGCTTGCATGCCTCGCGCGAACGCCGGCGGCATTTCTCGATGGCACCCTCGCGCAACCGCGTCTCGACCTGCGCGGAGCGTTCGGTAATGAGCGGAATCAGTCGCGTCACTCCCAGCTCGGTGCACTTCTCGGCGAGCGCGAGAAATCGATCGCGATCGCCCGCGCCGACCGCCAAAATCAGTGTCCTGCCAGGCAGATGCTGCTCGACCTGTTGGACGTCTACCGTCCATCCCTGCGCTGCCCGGGTCAGCGTGGTGTCGGCAGTCACCCCCAATGCATCAAAGAGCGTGATGTGATCGCCCGCCTCCGCCCGCCGCGCACGCAGGTGGTTCGATTCTTCACCATCGAGGGCGAGTGTTGTGCCCGCGACCAGCGCGCCCGGTTCGACCAGCGCGCGGTGGTGGTTCACACGCGCCGAGCCGCGACCGCCCACCAGCTGCCGTCGCGCACTTCATCGAACGGTGTAAACCCTGCCGCGGTGAGCACCGGGCGAAAGAGCGACTCCTCCTGCTCCTCCATCCCGGAGAAGATGGCAATGCCGCCAGCGACGAGCGACGCATGAATGACGGGCAGCAGCATGGTGTTGACAGTGCGCAGGATGTTGGAGCAGACGAGTTCCGCGGGCGCCACCACCGCGGCCAGGTCAGCCGCGTCGCCCACGAGGCAGGTCACTCGGTCGTCGACGTGGTTGCGGATGGCGTTCGCGTCGGCGATCGGTGAAGCCTCCTCGTCGACCTCGATGCCGATCGCCGACCGGGCACCGAGCAGCGCCGCGGCGATCGCGAGGATGCCGGAGCCGCTGCCGAAATCGAGCACTCGGTCGCCCGGGGTGAGTAATCGCTCGAGCAACGTGAGCGCCGCACGGGTGGAGCCGTGCTCGCCACTGCCAAAGGCACTCTCGGGATCGAGCGTAAGAACAACCTCGCCCGGGTTGGCCTTCACCGGAATCCAGGTCGGGGTGAGTATCAACCGCCCGAAGCGGCGGGTGATGATGCCATCACGCCAGTGCACCGACCAATCCACCGGATCGAGCCGCGTGACTGTCGCGTCGATGTCGGGGTAGCGCCCGGTCACCGCGGCGATGAGCGCGCGCGCTCCGCGTTCAGAGTCCGCCACGGTGTTGATGGCGCCGTCCGCAGTTTCCTCGACACCATGCCCGGTGGTCCCCACGAGAAACGCAGCCACCGCGTCCCGATCCGCCGACCGGCAGCGCACGGCGACACGCCACCAGGGAGCCGTCACGCGCCCAACGCTTCCTTGAGCTTCGCCCAGAAGGTTCCCTTCCGTTTGGGACCGTCTCCCTCGTGCTTGGCGAGCTCGATGAACAGCGCCCGCTGCTCCTCGCTCAGATCTTCCGGTGTCCAGACATGCACGTGCACATTGAGGTCGCCCGAACCACTCGCCCCGAGGCGCGGCAGCCCCTTCCCCTTGAGACGCAGCACCGCGCCGGTCTGCACGCCGGCAGGAATCGTGAGGTGCTCATCGCCATACGGCGTCGGAATCACCGCCACCATGCCGAGTGCCGCCTGCGAGAAGGAGAGCGGCGCCTCGACGATGAGGTTGTCGCCGTCACGCTGGAAGCGGTCGTCGTCTTTGACCTCGATCATCACGACCAGGTCGCCGTTCGGCCCGCCGCGTGGTCCAGGCGTTCCCTTGCCGCGGAGGGTGATGTAGTTCTGCGAGGAGACGCCGGGCGGAATGTCCACGGTCTCGGTACGCTCCCCCTTCACGCGCCCCTCGCCCCGACAGACCTCACATGGCGTGGCGATGGTCTGGCCTTCGCCGTGGCATGTGGGACAGGGTCCGACCTGCACGAACTGCCCGAACATCGAACGTGCCGCACGCCGCACCTCACCCGTGCCACCGCAGGTGGTGCAGGTGATCGGGCGAGTGCCCTTGGCCGCCCCGGAGCCGGCGCATTCGCTGCAGGCCGTCAGCGTCTTGAGCTTGATGCTGCGCCGGGCCCCGAGGGCGACTTCCTGGATGGTGAGCTTCACCGTCACGCGGATGTCCTGCCCACGATTGGCTTCGGTGGGGCCGCGCCCACCACCAAAGATGCTCTCGAAGCCCCCGAAGCCGCCGAAGTCGCGCATGAAGATATTGAGCGCTTCGCTGAGATCGATGTGCTGGAATCCCGCACCGCCCATTCCCGCTTGCGTTCCCGGCGCGCTGCCGGTGCGATCGTAGTAGGCACGCTTGTCCGGATCGCTCAGGACCTGATACGCTTCGGAGATCTCCTTGAATTTTTCCTCGGCATCGTGCGACGCATTGCGATCAGGATGGAACTGCATCGCGAGCTTGCGATACGCCTTCTTGATCTGGTCATCGCTCGCATCACGTTCGATTTCCAGCAGGATGTAAAGGTCACTCACTGCAGTAGTCCCTCAACCAACCGGCCGGTGTGTTCAACCAGGCCGATGATCTTGTCATAAGGCATTCGTGTGGGTCCCAGGACGCCAATGAGGCCAGTGGCCCCACCGCGTTGATAGGTTGAGGTAACAAGCGTGAATCCAGCGAGGCCCGCATCGTCGTTTTCGCCGCCAATGGTCACGGTGAGTCCCTCGCGCCGACGCTGCGCCAAGGCATCGCGCAGGACGTCGCGCCGATCGGTGAGCGTGACGAGCGTGCGCATCTGTTCGCTGGTGGAGAACTCGGGCTGGTCGATCAGGACCGAGGTGCTGCCGAGCAGCATCGACTCGCGCGACTCGGCGCCGAAGAGCCCTTCCCCTTCCGCGACGATGATGTCGAGTAGTTGACTCGCATCCGCCGTGGTGGTGACGTCACGGAGGCGGTCACCGATGGTACCGCGAATTTCCCGCAAGGTGAGGCCACCGAGCCGCTCGTTCAGGACGCGCTGTGCCTCCTCGACCTGCTCGCGGGTGAGCGCAATGGTGATCCGGACATAGATGGTGCGAATCGCGCCGCTGTCGAGATTGAACACCATGAGCAGGCGGTCCGACGCGGCCGGCACGAGATCGAAGCGATCGAGGGTGATCTCCTCGAACGTGGGCGAGACCGCCACGCCAAGTTCTTGCGTGAGAATCCCGAGCACCTGCGCGGCCCGTTCCAGCAACGTGTCCGTCGCCGAGGCGTTGGTGAGTTCCACTTCGAGATGTTCGAGGGCCTGCGAGGTGGGTGGCGTGCGATGCATCATGGCATCGACGTAGACCCGATACGCGCGGTCGGTCGGGATCCGTCCGGCAGAGGTGTGCGGATGGTAAAGGTATCCCTTCGATTCCAGTTCGCTCATCACGTTGCGGATGGATGCCGGGGAAATACCCAATCCCGACCGGCGCGCGACGGTCTGGCTCCCCGCCGGCTCCGCCGTGGCGATATAGGTCTCGATGACGGCCTCGAGCACGTGTCGTTCGCGCTCGGAAAGGGATTGCAGATCACTCATGGGGGGAAACTTAGGAATTCGAGAGAGCAGCCACCAGCGCGTCGAGTCGGAGCCACCCCTCGGGCGTCAGCACGAGGTGGCCAGCAACGAGGGTGGCCCATTCCGCCCGGAGCCAGTCTACCCGGGCCTTTGCGGGGATTCGGTCGGCAGGAATCCCCCGGGAAGTGCGCAGTCCGAGATAGAGCTCCTCAATCCGTCGTCCGCCGGCCTCAACCCGCTCGGAACCCTCTTCCACCCGTTCGCCGGTCGCAAGCCGGGCCTGATAGTCGGTCCATTCCCTGACGTTCCACGAGCGCACCCCATTCAGGAGGGAGTGCGCCGACGGCCCGAGGCCGAGATAGTTGGCGCCCGACCAGTAGGTGGAATTGTGACGGGAGTGGCGCCCGGGGCGACCGTAGTTGGAGACCTCGTAGTGCTCGAAGCCTGCTTCGGTGAGTGTCCGATCGGCGTGCAGAAAGTCCGCGGCATAGCGCTCGTCGGGAGTCGGAATGCTCTCACCGCGCGCGGTCCATTTGCCGAGTGGTGTCTGCGGTTCCACGGTGAGGCCGTAGAGCGAGAGGTGGTCGGGTTCGAGCGCCACGGTATGCGCGAGGTCTGCCGGCCAGTCGCGGCCGAGCGACTCGGGCACCGCATAGATCATGTCGATGGAGAGATTGTCGAATCCGGCGTCGCGCAGCATGGCCACCGCCGGCGCGACCTGTTCGGCCCGGTGCGATCGATGCATCCACTCCAGCACGCCGGCGTCGTGGCTCTGCACCCCGAGCGAGATCCGGTTGACACCGATCCCCCGCCACGCCTCTGCGCGCTCCAAGTTCACATCATCGGGATTCACCTCAATCGTGATCTCGGCACCCTCGGCAAGGCCCCGATCGCTCGCGATGGTGGTGATGAGCTGCGCGAGTGACGTTGGCGCGAGCCGGGACGGCGTGCCACCACCGAAGTAGACGGTGGTGACGCTGGACTCGCCGGTGGCATGTTCAGCCTGCCGCGCGCGCCACTCCGCCTGCACCGAGGCGACGAACAGTGCATCGGGCGTGACCCTTCGCACGGCGATGGCGAAATCGCAGTACGAGCAGCGCCGGGCGCAGAAGGGGACGTGGATGTAGACGTGCACCCGCGAATGCTATCGCCGACCTGCCACCGACCGATACCCCGGGCTGCAGCCTACCAGGCTCGGTGCAGCCGCCGGAATCGCGTTCCCGCCTGCTGATCCACCAACCCGGCGAGCTCCAGCCCGCAGAGCACGCCGAGCACCTCGCCGACCGGCAGCCCCACCGCGAGCGTCAGGTCGTCGATGTGGCGCGGATCCGCCGTCAGCGCATCGAAGACGCGCGCCTCGGTGGCCGAAAGGGTGCACGGCGGCGGATCGACCGGTCCGACATCGCTCCGGCGCGTGCCGGTGGTCAGGGCGAACTTGGCCAGGAGATCATCAGGGTGCAGCAGCGGGTCGGCGCCGTCGCGAAGCAACTGGTTGGTGCCCGCCGAAGTGGGTGAGGTGACTGGCCCCGGCACCGCCATCACCTCCCTACCCTGCTCGAGCGCGGTTGCCACCGTGATCATGGTGCCGGAACCCTTGGCCGCCTCGACGACGACGAGTACATCCGCGAGCCCGCTGATCAAACGGTTCCGCTTCGGGAATGCTCCCAGGGAGGGACGCTCGCCAGGAGGATTCTCGGTAAGCAGGAGTCCGTGCTGCTCCACTGCCTGGTAGAGTGTGCGATTCGCGGCCGGGTAGATCACCCCGATGCCATTGCCGAGTACACCGATGGTGGCGCCCCCCGCGTCGAGTGCGGCTTCGTGGGCGACCGCGTCCAGACCGCGCGCCATGCCACTCACGACGGTGATGCCGGCAGCCGCGGCGGCGTGGCTCATGTCGCGCGCCACCTGCCTGCCGTACTCGGTGTGATCACGACTCCCTACGATCGCCACCGCTGGTCGCGACACAAACTCGCAGCGCCCTCGCAGGAAGAGCACCGGTGGTGGATCGGGAATGGAACGCAGCCTTGCGGGATAGGCGGCGTCAGCCGGCGTGACCAGCACGATGCCATTGCGTTCGCTGGACGCGATGTACGCCGCAGCCGCTGTGAGGGAGGTATTGCCGAGGGTGGACCGGATCCGGCTGCCGAGGGCCGATACGCGTGCTGGTTGCCTGCTGGCGTCGATGATGGCGGTGGCGGAACCGAATTCGGAGAGGAGCGCGGCGAGTCCCCTGCCACCAAGTCCGGGGGTGAGCGCCAGCGCCACATAGGCGAGACGCTCGGACTGCTCAACCGGGGAGGATATCGAACTCGGCGGGGTCGAATCCGTCGTCGGTGTTCTCCTCTTCATGCCGCACCTCCGACACCAGCGTCCACAGCAGCTCCTTGAGTTCTTCGACACCCTGTCCCGACACGCTCGAAAGCGATATCACCCGGTCGGCCTGCGGTGCATCGAGCACTGGCAGCTCGGCGTCGGGCCCGAGCAGATCACGTTTGGTGAGGATCACGATGTGCCGCCGCTCCGCGAGCGTCGGACTGTACTGGGTGATCTCATGCCGAAGACCGGCGTACACCGCCTGCGGGTCTTCGGCATCCAACGGCACCATGTACGCCAGCACCCGAGTCCGCTCGACGTGCTGCAGGAACTTGAGACCCAACCCCTTCCCTTGGTGTGCCCCTTCGATGATCCCCGGCACGTCGGCCACCACGAAGGTCCGCGAGCCGCTCATCCCCACGACGCCGAGATTCGGCTCGAGCGTGGTGAACGGATAGTCGGCGATCTTGGGGCGAGCGGCGCTCACCACGGAGAGCAGCGTGCTCTTGCCGGCGTTCGGTTCGCCAACCAGTCCGACGTCGGCGATCAGTTTCAGCACCAGCACAAGCTTGCGCTGCACGCCCTCCTCGCCTTCCTCCCACTCGCGCGGCGCCTGGTGCGTCGGCGTGGTGAACCGGGAATTGCCGCGCCCGCCCCGGCCGCCCTTCGCCACCAGGACCTGATCACCCACCTTCATCAGTTCGCCGAGGAGCTGGCCACTCTCCTCGTCCTGGACCACCGTCCCCGGCGGCACCGGCAACACGATATCGGGGGCAGTGGCCCCGGTCATGTTCTTTCCTTTGCCGAGTACACCATTTCCAGCGCGCCATGCATTGTGATAGCGGTAGTCGAGCAGCGTGGCGAGGTTGCTCTCGGCCCGCACGAACACGCTCCCGCCGGCGCCACCGTCGCCGCCATCCGGCCCGGCCTTGGGACGGAACTTGAAGCGGGCGAACGACGATGCACCGTCCCCGCCGCGCCCCCCCTTCACCTCCACGACCACGCGATCGACGAAGCTCATTCGCTCAGACTCCAGCTCTCGCGGACGTTGTCCCAGAGTTCCTTCACGGCGGTCCAGTCGGGATGGGTCAGGAGCGGATTGACGGAATAGATGACAGCCTCGACCTCGTCAGGCGTGGCGCCAGCATGCAGCGCCCCGCGCAGGTGGGAATGCAGTTGGCGCGGGGTGTCCAGCACGGCGGTCTGCGCAATGATGCACAGCTCCCGCCGCTTGAGGTCGAGCCCGGGGCGCGACAGCGTCCGGCCATAGCCTTCGGTCAGCATCCAGGCATCGAGCGCAGGATGCAGCGTCTTCACGTTGCGGCGGAGCTTGGCGTAGTTCTCGCCGTAGATCAACGAACAGGTGGCTTCACCCCGCGCCTGCCACTCGGGTGCCGCCGTATAGTCGAGATCGCGATCGTCAGCGTCGGCTGGCGTCCCAGACTCCGCGCGCCATAGTCCCGCCGCCACCAGCGTGCGCGGCCAACCCACCATCAACACGGATTGGAGCAGGAGCTCGTCCACCCAGATGTGCGGGACGTCGGCGGCGAGTGCCTCACCGATCCGCTGACGCACTTCGCCCTCTTCGCCCACGGCGATCGCGCCGGCGAGCGCGACGAGGGCCAGCGTCGCCTCGTCCAGCACGCCCTGTGGGCCGGCGGCAGGCGTCATGAGAAGGTCAGCTCCCCAGCGGCAGCATACGCGCCCGTTGCTTCACCGCGCGTGTTGCGAAGGGCTGGATGAATCCAGCCCTTCAACGCCGCCATTGGCCAGTCTCGACCGGCGCCCAGCGTCCGCGTGACCTGACGAAGAACGCTCATCAGCGCGAGTCCGGCGGATCTCATGTCACCATCGTGCACCTTGAGCGCGAGCCCCAGGCCGAGTTCCGGGAGCGCGGCACTGTAGACACCTTCCGCGCCGATCTTCGCGATGATTCGTCCGGGCCACGCCGTCATCACGGCCGTGTCGAGCCGGTCCGAGCCGGCAATCAGGTACGGCTCGGCGAGCATGGCGTCGCGAATCGTGGTGAGTGCCGGGTCATCGGATGTCCCCAGACGAGCGTAGGCCGTCGCCATCCCTCGGAGGGAGAGCGCAACAGCCGCTGCGGTGCAACCGTCCACGCCCCACTGGAGTTCCCCTTCGTCGAGCCCCGACCAGCGCGCGATGGATTCGGCCACGCACTGCTGCACTGGATGCGGCCTCGCCTGATAGCCGTCGGTTGGCCATCCCTTGAGCACGGCCAGTGCGAGCAGCCCCGAGTGCTTCCCCGAGCAATTGCTCCACAACGGGGAGACCACCGTGCCGTCACGAATCATCGTCTCCGCGAGCACCGGCCAGAGCGAAGGATGGCCGCCGCAGGAGAGTGCCGACTCAGGTAGTTGAATTGCCTGAAGCCACCGCGCCCCCACTTCGCGGTGACGCGCCTCGGCGTTGTGCGACGCGCACGCCAGTGCGACCATCTCGCGATCGAGACCAAAGCGCTCTACCCCACCCGCGGCGATCAACGGATAGAGCTGGAATGGCTTGGAGGCCGAGCGCCAATAGGTGACCATCTCTGCATCGCCTGCGCTGGCAACCAGGGTCCCCGAGGCATCGGTCACGGCAACCGAAACGGGATGCACCGATTCCACCAGGGAGCCACGGGTCGCGACCACGGAGAAGTCTGACATGATGCGCCAAGATACCCGCGCCCCGTCGCGCCCGTCATCCCTCAGGGAGTAGCTTGAGGCATGAGCACCATCCTTTCGAGCCTCTCCAGAGCCCGTACCGTCGCCCTGCTCGACCGAATACGAACCGTCAGGGTCGGCATCGTCGGCGATGTGATGCTGGACCGCTACCTCGTCGGCGATGTCGAGCGGATCTCGCCCGAGGCCCCGGTCCCCGTCGTGATCGTCGAGGAGGAACGGAGTGTGGCGGGCGGGGCGGCCAATGTCGCGGCCAACGTCCTCGCCTTGGGGGCCCAACCCTCGCTGGTCGGTGTGATTGGCGACGACCCCTCGGGCGAGGCGCTCCAGGACGCCCTCAGGGCCCTCGGGATTGACACGGGAGGGCTGATCCGGATGTCGGGGCGGCCAACGACCACCAAGACCCGGATCCTCGCCCGGGGGCAACAGGTCGTCCGGATCGACCGGGAAGTGACCAATGCCCTCCCGGAACGCTTCCGGGAGCTGGTGGCGAGCGCGGCCGACCGGCTGGTGGAGGGCTGCGACGTGCTGGTGATCTCCGACTACGCCAAGGGGGTCCTGGACGCGGAGCTGGCCACCCGGTGCATCAGCACGGCCCGACTAAAGGGGATTCCGGTGGTAGTGGACCCGAAACCGCCGCTGCTGAAGTCCTACCAGGGTGCCACCGTCCTCACCCCCAACCGTCGGGAACTCGAAGCGGCCACCGGGTCGCACTTCACCATCGAGGACGACGAGTTCGAGCCCATCCGTCGTGATCTGGGGGTGGACCATCTCTTGGTGACTCTCGGTGCCGATGGGATGGCGCTGGCAAGCGCAGGAGCGCTGATCCGGACCACCCCCAGCATCGCGCTCGAGGTCTTTGATGTCTCCGGGGCTGGTGACACCGTGACCGCGTGGGCCGCCGCGGTGCTGGGAGCCGGTGGACAGATTGCCGAGGGTGCGTGGCTGGCCAACCTCGCGGCGGGGGTGGAAGTCGGCAAGTTGGGGACCGCCACCGTTTCGCCCCGGGAACTCCTCGAAGCCTGGGACCTGGTCGAACAGCCAGAGTGAGTTATCCACAACAGTAGTTATCAACATTCCCCATTTTCTGGTGAAAACCCTGGCCGTACCAAGGCGAAGCGGGGAAAATGAAGCGAGCGGCCGCGTTCGTGAATGAACGCGGCCGCTCGCTTTGCCACCTTTCCGAGCCAGCCCGGGAGGCTCCACTCAAGGACTGACTCGGCGACCCAGCCCCACCCAGCGGGACGGTTCGGGCCGATGGGCGATGAGGGGCTCGAACCCCCGACCTCGCGCATGTGAGGCGCGCGCTCTAACCAGCTGAGCTAATCGCCCTGCAACAGCAGGGGCGATATGATACCACTCTTTCTTCCGGCTGACAACTGCATGGCCCCGGAGGGATTCGAACCCTCGACCGTCAGATTATGAGTCCGCTGCTCTAACCACCTGAGCTACGAGGCCGAATTCACTACAACATATGGACTTACAATCCACACTTCAACTGATTTGTTTTCCACATCGTCACATTAGCATACCCCCACCCCCATCGATTCAGCGCCCTTTCGATGACTTTTCCACAGGGGCAATAGCCTTCGGGCCCCGCACCTCCTGATACAGTTTCAGGTGCGCGTCGGTCATCGCCGCGAGCGAGAATCTCTGCCTCACTCGGGCCCTCCCTGCCCCGCCGAGCCGGTCGCGGAGATCGCTGTCTTCGGCGAGCGTGCGCATCGCATCGGCGAGCGCGGTGACATCGCGCATCGGCACCTCAAGCCCCGTCACACCCGGGGCGTTCACTTCCCGGACTCCAGAGGGAACATCCGTGGTGATGATGGGTCGGCCGGCGGCCATCGCCTCGAGCAGCACCATGCCGAACATCTCCTCGACGCTTACCGACGGCAGCACCAGGAAGTCGGCGTCGGCCATTCGGCGGGGGAGATCTTCGTCGGGGTACTCACCATACCACTTTACTCGGTCTTCAACCGCCAGCGCCCGAGCGAGGGTACGCAGACGGTTCTCCTGGGGACCGCTGCCAACGATGTCGAGTCGCAGGTCGGGAACGAGCTCGAGCGCCCGCAAGAGGAAATCCACACCCTTGAAGGCCTGGAGGTGACCGATGAAGAGCGCCCTGGGGGGATTGCCCGGTGGCGGCGGCGGGACAATTTCCCAACGCCGCTCGTCGATCCCGAAGGGAATCACCTGCACCTTCTCCTCGAAGCCGCGCAGCTCGGTGCAGAGTGCGATGTGCGCACGACTGGGGACCACGATCGCCTCGGCACGCCAGAGGGCGTACTTCGAGGGCAGCTTGTACTTGAAGCTGGGATAGTCCGCGTGCTGGGTCACCACCAGGGGAGCAAGCGACGGCCGGAGGGCGTAGGCCACATCCGCGAGCGAATTGGGGTGGTGGAGGTGGATCACGTCAGCGCGCTTCCACGCCGCGGCGAGATAGGCTGGCGCGAGTTCTTGGGTACCGACCGGCGCGAAGGACCATGCCCGCTTGACCGGCGTCCGGCGACGTTTCCCGGGCGGTGGATCACCGAAGGCGGTGATGGCGATCACCTCTGCTTCGTGCCCCCGTTCGGCGACACCTTCGGCAAGGCCCTGCACCACCCGCTCCATTCCGCCGGAGCGCGGCCAGTAGTACTTGGCGAGGTGAAGAATCCGCATGCCGTGAAAGTTAACGATCATGAGGCCATCTTTGTGCGATGAACGTACTGCTGCTCTCCCCTGACGAACCGTCCGACTCGTTCCTCCGCGCGCTGGTCACCCTCGGCGTCACCCCAACTGTGCTCAGGCCGCGTGGAGAGTCCTCGACCGATGGTGCCGTCACGGTCGTGCGCGTGGCTGCCCGAGGGGAGGCGAAGAACCCGCTGGACCTGCGCTGGTCACGGAAGGGGCTGCGGAGTGCGATTCGCGAGGCCGCACCCACCCTCGTCCACATCGTGGGTGATCCCTGGACCCCGACGGCAGAAGCGGGCGCGGCGGCATGCCGAAAGCTGGGGCTTCCGTATGTCTTGGTCGGCACCACGAGCTTCGGCCATGCCAAGGGTATCGTCGCACGCTGGCAGGCGGAACGGGTCCGCGAAGGAGCCGCTGGACTCGCCGGCCTTGGTCGGCCGGCGCTGGATCGTCTGGTCGGGAGCGGCACCAAGGTGCCCACCGCCGTTCTGGCGGTGTCTGGGACCGCGCTCCCGGCCCGCCGGGTGGCGCGGGAGTGCGTTGCCCCGATCCGCTTCCTAGTGGTGGGGCGAATCCTCAAGGAACGGGGACTGGACCTGCTGTTCGATGCGCTGGCGGACACCTACGGCGACTGGAGACTGCGGATCGCCGGGACGGGTCCGATGCAGGAAACGCTGGAGGCCCAGGCACAGCGGCTCGGGCTCTCCGCACGAATTGATTGGCTCGGGGCAGTCCCCCGCGATTCCCTGGCCCAGCTCTGGGACGAGAGCGACGCCCTCGTCGCCCCGTCCCGATCCCAGCCGGCCTGGGTGGAGCCGACGGGGAACCTCGTCGTCGAGGCCATGGCGCATGGCCTTGCCGCGATCGTGAGCCGCTGTGGTGCCCTGCCGGAGGTGGTGGGCGATGCGGGGCTGGTCGTGGACGAGGGCGACAAAGCGGCGCTCACCCGGGCGCTCAAGGCGCTGGTCGAGCAGCCGGCGCGGTGCACCGCTCTGGGCGAGCTGGCCCGTCAGCAGGTGGAGCGTGCCCACTCCGACACGGCCATGGCCGACCGGACCGTCGCCTTCTGGCGACGCGTGCTCGCCGTCACAGCCTAACCTCGGACAGCCTCCGGGTCAGGTCGGTTCGACTCGCAGCCCTTCTCGCCGCAGCTGTTCGGCCCGCCAGGGCTCCAAGCGGACATTCACCGCCAGCATCTCGCCGTCGAGCGATTGGCGCAGGACATCGCCCAGGCGATGGAGCTGGCCGAGCCGCTTCCCGTCGCTCGGATCGAGCAGCACCCGCACCACGGGACGAATCGCCTCGGCCCGACCACGCAACTCTGACCGGAGCGGCAGCAGGCCATCGATCCGCATGGCGGAGGTGAAGATCGCGTCGGGGTAAATGGTGCGGGCGTAGTTCGCGAAGCCGGTGGGGTCTTCCAACGCATCGAGCTTGTGGAAGACCACGAGCGTGGGACGACCCTCGAGCCCCAGCTCTGCGAGCACCTCATCGACCGTCCGCATGTGGTCTTCCCACTCCGGATGCGAGGCGTCAGTGACGTGAAGGAGGATATCGGCTTCGCCGGCCTCCTCGAGCGTGGCACGGAAGGAGGCGACCAGATGGTGCGGCAGCTTCCGGATGAAACCCACGGTATCGCTCATCCGGACCCGCAGGTTGTCGCCCAGATCGATCTCCCTCGTCAGCGTATCCAGCGTTGCGAAGAGGCGGTCCTCGACGAAGATCTCGTGCTCACCGGACATCCCGCGAAGAATGCTCGACTTGCCGGCGTTGGTGTAGCCGACCAGCGCCACTCCGAGCATCGGCACCCGGCTGGCTCGGATCGTGTGACGATGACGCGCAACATCCTGGAGCTTCTCACGGAGCAGCGTGATCTTCTGCCGAATCATCCGGCGATCGGTCTCGAGCTGGGTTTCACCGGGACCGCGCAGACCGATACCGCCGCGAATGCGCGAAAGGTGAGTCCACATCCGCGTGAGCCGTGGCAACAGGTACTGGAGCTGCGCCAGCTCTACCTGCAGCTTCGCTTCAGAGGAGCGCGCCCTGGTGGCGAAGATGTCGAGAATGATCTCGGCACGATCCATCACCCGGATGGTGAGCGCCTGCTCGAGCGATTGACCCTGGGTGGGCGTGAGCTCCTCGTCGAAGACGACGAGGGTGCCCTTGGTCGCGAGCAGGAGCGCACGCAATTCCTCGACCTTCCCCTCCCCGATGAGCGTGCCCGGGTTGGCGGCGGCGAGCTGCTGGGTGATGGTGCCGACCACCTCGCCGCCGGCGGTATCGACCAGCCGCCCCAGCTCTTCAAGGTGCTCCTCCATCTTCTGTGCCTCGAGCGATCCCTTTCGCGGAGCGGCGACCAGCACCACCCGCTCGCGCGGCGCGGCTACTTCAATCAATGGGCGAATGGGGTGCCTCCGGAGCGGATCGTGGTGCGAAAAGGACAGCGACTGCCTGGCGCGTTCACGGCGCGGCGGCAATCGGCGTGCGGCGGCAGGCGGCTCATGTCTCGCCTTCGGTCTTGCCGAGTTCGCTCCACCACTTCAACCGTTCGCCGATTCGTCGCTCGTGCCCGAACGGGCCCGGTTCATAGAACGAGGCACCCTTGAGCGCCTCAGGAAGATATTCCTGGGCGACGTATCCCGTGGCATGATCGGGAGCATACTGGTACCCCGCACCATAGCCCAACTCCTTCATCAATCCGGTCGGGGCATTGCGGAGGTGCAGCGGCACCGGCGCGGCCGGTGAATTGGCTGCCGCCTCCTGGGCGGCTCCCCACGCACGATAGATCCGATTGGATTTAGGGGCGGTGGCCAGATAGACCGCGGCCTCCGCCAGGGCGAGTTCGCCCTCGGGACTGCCGAGGAAGCGCCACGATTCGCGAGCGGCAATGCAGAGCTGCAGCGCGTTGGGGTCGGCGAGCCCGATGTCTTCCGACGCCATCCGAACCAACCGGCGCGCGATGAACATTGGGTCCTCCCCTCCGGCCATCAATCGCGCGAGCCAGTACAGCGTCGCCTGCGGGTCACTGCCGCGCACCGCCTTGTGCAGCGCCGAGATAATGTCATAGTGCTGCTCCCGATTCTTGTCGAAGACGGCCACACGCCGGGCCAGCGCCTCGAGCACGATTTCGCGCGAAAGCAGGCCATGCATGCCCACCTGCTGCGCGGCTGCTTCGAGGACGGTGAGGGCCCGCCGGGCATCGCCGTCGGCGACGTCCGCCAGCGCGTCGCGCGCATCCTCCGGCATGTCGAGTTCGAGCAAGCCGAGCCCACGCTCGCGATCCATCAGCGCCGCATCAATGACCCGGCGCAGGTCACCGGGAGTCAGCGGACTGAGGACCCACACGCGCACACGAGAGAGCAGCGCGTTGTTCAGCTCGAACGAAGGATTCTCCGTCGTGGCACCAATCAGCGTAATGACGCCCTGCTCGACGGCCGGGAGAAAGGCATCCTGTTGCCCGCGATTGAACCGATGGATCTCGTCACAGAAGAGGATGGTACCCCGCCCGAGACGACGACGCTCCGCGGCTTCCTTGAGGATTTCGCGAACGCGCGGCACCCCCTCGGTGACCGCGCTGAATGCCACGAACTGTCGGTCCGTGTGGCGGGCGACCAGCCGAGCCAGCGTGGTCTTGCCGGTACCGGGCGGGCCCCAGAGAATGGTGCTGCCGACATCGCCGCGGCGGATCGCGTCGCCCAGCGGCTTCCCGGGCGCGAGCAGCTGTTCCTGACCCACAAACTCCTCGAGATCCCGCGGTCGCATTCTCGCGGCCAGCGGCTCCGGCGTGCTGAAGAGGCCGAGGTCGTTCACGCGAGTCGCTTCGCCATGGCGAGCAGGGTCTCTCGCGTGTTGAGCGCGGGATCCTCCAGCACGGCGTCGAGCAGCGCGCCGAGTGCCTGCCCAATGGCAGGCCCGGTCGCGACACCGGCGATACGGAGATCATCGCCGTTGATGGTGAGTTCACCGCGTGACGTTGCCTCGCGCCGTGCGAGCACTTCCGATACTTCGCGCGTCCAACCGTCGGTCGCCGCGCCGCGCCAGGTCGCCAGGGTGACCAAGTCCTCGGTAGCGTCACCAACGGCAGCCATCCAGCGACGAACCGCCACCGAATCACTGCTCACGGGTCGTGCCGGACCGCGATCGATTGCCTCGGCGCGGCGAATCTCCGCGCTCGACGCTTTGAGTCTGCGCATCACCGGGCCGCAGGCCGTGCAGACGAGGGCCGTCACGATGGTGATGTCGGACTCGCTCCCTCTTTGCCACGGGGCAGGAGGTGTGAGCTCGGGCATCCAGACCGCCGCCACGCCGGACTCGATCCATCGAGTCACGAGGGCATCGAGCGAGCGGGTGGTGCGGATACTCTTGCTCCATTCGTCGCGGATTCGTTCGGCCGAGAGGTCGCCAGTGTCGGCAGCCTGGGCGCAAGCCGCTGCCCAGGTCGCCGGGTCGATCCGGAAATCGAGCCGCACCGCGAATCGGATCGCGCGCAGGATGCGCAGACGGTCTTCGCGAAAGCGCTCCGCCGGATTGCCGACCGCGCGGATGAGTCGCGCGTCGAGGTCATCGCGCCCATGGAAGGGATCGCGCCACGCGTTGCGCAGCGGGTGGTACGCGATGGCGTTGATGGTGAGATCCCGCCGTGCCAGGTCGTCGTCGAGCGAGACCCCGAATTGCACCTCGGCGTGGCGGCCGTCGGTGGTCACGTCGCGACGAAAGGTCGTGACCTCGTGCAGCACACCGAAGTCATCGAGTACGCCGATCGTCCCATGCTCGATGCCGACGGGCACCGTGCGACGGAAGAGTCGCAGGACCTCCTCCGGCCGCGCGGCCGTGGCGAGGTCCACGTCCTGTTGCGGGTCGCCGAGCAGGGCATCACGGATCGCCCCACCGACGCACCAGCTCTCATGCCCGGCATCCTCCAGCCGCTGCAGGATGGCGATCACTTGGGGCGGAATGGCAATCGACGGCGTCGACCTCCGGAGATCCTCCATCAGGTGCGCTGCGACCTCAACGTGTCAGGATCTTGATGTTGCGAAGCGACAGCGCGCCATTGTGGTCGCCCTGGAAGCCGATGAACCCCTGCTTCCCGCGCCCGTAATTCGGCCAGACGGCGAACTTGCTGGTCTTGAGCTTGGCCTCCCAATCCGGGCTGCCGAATTCGTACTCGAGCAGCTTCCTGCCGTTGAGCCAGTGTTCGACGTGATTCCCCTTCACCACGATCCGGCTGCTGTTCCACTGATTCGCCGGCTTCACGACGCCGCGGATGGACGGATAGAAGCCGTACGCCGCGCCAGCCGACGTGAGGGGATTCTTGCCGTCCCCCGCTGCTGCATCATCAAGCAATTGGTACTCGGGGCCACTCCAGTAGATGTGGTTGTATTCCTCGCTCGCCCGATAGAAGGCACCGGCATTCCCTGCGGAATCGATCTTCCAGTCGAAGGCCAGCTCAAAATCGCCGAACTGGTCCTTGGTGATCAGGTCTGCGGTGCCAGTGGCCTTCGTCAGGACGCCGTCCGTCACATGCCAGGCTGGCGGAACGGTGGTCATCTGGTATCCGCGCCAGCCATCGGTGGTCTTGCCGTCGAAGAGGAGGTGCCAGCCGGCCTTCTTCTCCGCCGCCGTCAGCGTGTTTGGTGCTGCCGACTGCGCGTGGGCGCTCGAGACCAGGACGACGGCCAGTGCGACTGCCGCGCGACGCGTGGAGAGGCGGAACACCATCGGTACCTCCAGCAAGTAGGAATGCCAAACCGGGGATCATCAGCAGACATCAGCCGCAGAGCACACTGCCACCATTGACGTTGAGAATCTCGCCGGTGATGTGACGCGAAAGGTCAGACAGCAGGAAGAGGATCGGTCCGGCAATGTCCTCGGCCGCCGCCACCCGCTGGAGGGGGATCGTCGCGGCGATCCGTTCCCCGCCCTCCCCCGCCAGTGCGTCACCGGTCATCTCGGTGTCAACCCAACCGGGAGCCACGCAATTCACCGTGATCCGGGGCGCGCACTCCACCGCCAACGATTTCACCAGCGAGATCATCGCGCCCTTGCTTGCGGCATAGTCGGCGTGAAACGCCTCGCCACGCTGTCCCGCGGTGCTGGAGACCATCACGATCCGCCCGCCGCCGGCCATCAACCCGAGGGCGGCCCGGGTGGTGTAGAACATCGAGTCCAGGTTGGTGCGCATGGTATCGCGCCATCGCTCGGGCGACATGCGGCCGATCGCGGTCTCGGCGGCGGGCCAGACCCCATGATTGAGCACGAAGCCGTCGAGTCCGCCGAAGGCCGCGTTCACTTCGGCAAAGAGCTGCTTGACGCGGCTCGGATCGCCCAGGTCGCCGCCACCCAGGAAGGCCCGCCGTCCCATGGTGCGCACGGCCCCGACCACTGCCTCGGCCTCGACCCGTCGACGATGGTAGGTGATCGCGACGTCCGCGCCGGCCGTTGCGCACAGCAGCGCCGTGGCCCGACCGATGCCTCGCGAACCGCCTGTGATCATGATTCGCTTGCCGGTGAGCGAAATCACCGCCCGAACTCCGCCGTCAACAGGCTGGCAATCTGATGCTGCACCGCGAGGTGAATCTCCTGCACGTGGTTGACCCGATGGTCCCCCACGACGAAGGCATGATCAACCATGGACGCCAGACCGCCGCCATCGCCCCCCAGCATGGCCACCGTGGTCACGCCCATGGTGCGAGCCTGCTCGGCCGCCCGCAGGCAGTTGGGGCTGTTGCCCGAGGTGCTGTGCAGCACCAGCAGGTCGCCCGGCCGAGCCAGTGCGGCGAGTTGCCTCGCGAAGACCTCCTCGAACCCGAGGTCGTTGGCCGCCGCCGTGAGAGCCGAGCTGTCGGTCGTGAGCGCGATCGCCCGGAGCGCGCGTGGTTGCTCACGGTGGTACTTCACCATGTATTCGGTGGCGAGATGCTGCGCGTCTGCGGCTGAACCGCCGTTGCCGGCGAAGAACAGCGTGCCATCGCGGCGAAGGCACTCGCGCATGGCGGACACGATGGGCGCCAACTCTCCAACGCGTTCCGCGGTGGACGACGCGAGCGCGGACAGCGCGCGGAGCCCTTCGGCGATGGCCGTGTCGTCGCTCATTCCCCCGACCCCAGCAGGCGACGCACTGAACTCCACACGGAACGTCGGATCACCAAGGGATCCACTTCATAGGTCGCCTGATCCTGGATGATCGCGCGCGGATTGGCATCGAGGAGCAGGATCGCCTGCTCGCCCGCATCGCGCTCCGCAAGCCAATCCAGCGCCGTGGCAATGCAGCGATCGTCGCCATGGTTGTCGGCCGCAAGGACATCAGCAAGCCCCTCCCGGATCAGGTCCCGGGCGCGCTCGCCGCGACTCCTGGGCAAGGTGAGCGTGGTAGCGTCGACCTGGATGATGGCTCCGAGATCTCGCCACGCACGCACGCTTTCGGGCGAACAGGAGGAATACCGCTCGGCATGGGCGAGCAGCGGAATGAGCCCGGCACGGGTCACATCGGCGAGCGCCCTGGAGACAATCTCTGCCGGGACCATGCGCTGGAACTCGACCAGGAGGTATCGCGAGCCGTTCAGGGTCACCTTCCGATCTGCCATCGCCGGCGAGATCGGGCGATCGAGCATCACCTCAGCCCCTCGGTGCAGCGTCATCCCCGCCGGGACCTCGGCGGTCAATGCCATCCACGCCGCTTCGTAGTTCGGTGGCCATCCCGCTTCGGCGTGCGAGGCAAGGAGGTGCGGCGTGCAGACCACGTCGGTCACCCCCTTCTCGACGAAGCTCCGGAGCACGCGCACCGACTGCTGCACGTTGCGCGAGCCATCGTCCACACCAGGGAGAAGGTGATTGTGCAGATCGATCATGACGCGGCCCGGATGCGCAGGGCATGTGCCGTCGAGCCCAGCATCGCTGGCGCTCGTTCGGCCTCCGCCAACAAGGCGAGCGTGATCAGCGCATCGGCCGCCAACAGGTCGAGTGCCGCGACGCGCGACGCGCCGGCGGACATCGCTTCCGACAGGGCGACCTCGCCGGCGTCTGCCAACCACTCAACCAGGTCCTCACCATCGGTCGCCAGTGCAACAGCTTCCACCCGTCCGCGCAACACCTCGGGGGCGGAATCGGTGCGTTCGGCGAACCACCGGAGGTCGGCGCTCGCCTTCACGCGCCGGTCCATTCCCGGATCATCCCAGGCAGCTCTGCAAGCACAACCGCCTCGGCATTCCCCTCGCCGATCGAACCACTCGCGAACGTCGGTCGGCCACCACCGCGCCCGTTGAATCGCGCCGTGAAGAGCTTCATGAGTGCATTGGCGTCCTTGCCGGCCTTCACCAGATCATCCGTCACGGCGAAGGAGACGGCTGAGGGCACGGTCGGATTCACCAGAGCGAGGATTGCGCCGCTCTTCCGCTGCTGCCGGAAGCCATCGGCGAGGGCGCCAAGTTGCCCCCGGTCTTCGACCACGGTGGGCTGGACAACGAGCGTGATTGATCCGGCATCGAGCTCCTGGATGCCGCCCGCGCCACCGCCCTTGGTGGCCTCCTCGAGTCGCGCGGTCAATTTGTCGCGCTCGGCGAGCAGTGCCTCCAGCTTGCGTTCGAGCTGGTCCGGCTGCGCGCGCAGTGTCTCGACGAGGGCGGCGAGGCGCTGATCGAGTTGCCGCATCGCCTCGTAGACGCCATGCCCCGTAATGGCTTCGATCCGGCGTACCCCTGCCGCCACACCCCCCTGGGACCCGAAGCGGAAGAGTCCCACCTGTCCTGCGCTGCGCACGTGCGTGCCACCACACAGCTCGATCGAATTGCCGATCTGCACCACGCGCACGACGTCGCCGTACTTGTCGGCAAAGAAAGCCATCGCGCCCAATTCGAGCGCCTTGGCGAGCGGCAGCTCACGAATGTCGGTCGGTGCGTTGGCGAGCACCAGCTCGTTCACGGCAGCCTCGATCTCCTCCAGCTGCCCCGGCGCGATCGGCGCGTGGTGAGAGAAATCGAAGCGCAGTCGCCCCGGTTCCACCAGCGAACCCTGCTGGCGCACATGCTCACCAAGCGCCCGGCGGAGCGCCATGTGTACCAAGTGCGTGGCGGAGTGATTGCGTTCGATGTCGCGACGGCGGGATTCATCTACCTGCGCGACCGCCATGGAGTCCGGCCCGGGCCAGTCGCCCTCGAACCTGCCATGCAGCACCGCCCGCTTCTCCTCGTCCCTGCTCACCTCTTCGACATGCAGCGTCCAGCCATCACCCGCGACCGTCCCCGTATCGGGGACCTGGCCGCCGCCACCGGCGTAGAAGGGGTTTTCCTCGAGCAGAAGTTCGGCGCGCTGCCCCTCGGATGCTCCACCGAGCACCCGCGTCTCGGCGGTGAGCGAGTCGTAGCCGACGAAGCGTTGCGTGGTACCACTCGCGTACGGGCCCGAGGCCATCGCCGCCGTTGCACCCGCATCGGGTCTCCCGCCCGCGTGCTCCTTGCGCACCGCCCGGCTCCGCTCGCGCTGCTCCTGCATCGCGCGGTCGAATCCCTTGAGGTCCACCGTGATGCCCCACTCACCGGCGATGAGTTCGGTGAGATCGATCGGAAAACCGAAGGTATCGAAGAGCTTGAACGCTTCCTCGCCGCCAATCCGCTTGGCCCCCGACTCGCGCACCTGTTCGAGGCGTGAAAGCCCGGCGTCGATGGTGGAGTAGAAGTTCTCTTCCTCGCGCTGCACCACCTCCATGATCCGACCACGCGCCGGCTCCAGCTCGGGGTAGGCCGCGCCCATCAGCTCGATGACCGTGGGGACGAGGTGCACGAGGGTCGGCTCGCGCCGACCGAGCAGCCAAGCATGGCGAACCGCCCGGCGGAGGATCCGCCGCAGGACGAAGCCACGCCCCTCGTTGCTCGGATAGACCCCGTCGAGCAGGAGAAAGGTGACCGACCGGGCGTGATCGGCGAGCACGCGGTAGGAGATCCCCGTGCCTTCCGGACCACCGGGATACGGTGCCCCGACCAACCGCTCCACGTCGGCGATGAGCGACATGAAGGCATCGGTGTGGAAATTGTCGTCCTTCCCCTGCAGCACGGCGGCGATACGCTCGAGCCCTGCCCCAGTGTCCACACTCGGCTTCGGCAACGGCGTGAGGGTGCCGTCGGCCGAGCGATCGAATTGCATGAAGACCAGGTTCCAGATCTCCAGGAAGCGACCGGCGTCCGCCTCCGCTTCGAACTGTTCCTTGGTGAGCGCGACCGGAGTGCTCCCCGGCGTCCACTCGAGATCCACGAAGATCTCGGTGCAGGGGCCGCAGGGGCCGGTATCTCCCATCTGCCAGAAGTTGTCCTTGTCCCCCAACCCGTAGATCCGTCCGGCGTCAAGCCCGGAGATCTCCTGCCAAAGACGGCGTGCTTCCTCGTCGGTGTGGTGCACCGTGACGCGAAGTCGCTCGGCGGGAATGCCGAGCCACTCCGGTGACGTCACGAACTCCCAAGCGAAGGCGATCGCGTCGCGCTTGAAGTAGTCGCCGAACGAGAAGTTGCCCAGCATCTCGAAGAAGGTGTGATGCCGGCGCGTGAAGCCCACCTGCTCCAGATCGTTGTGCTTGCCGCCAGCGCGGACGCATTTCTGGCAGGTCGTTGCCCGGAGGTACGGACGCGGGTCCTGACCGAGGAAGGTGCGCTTGAATTGCACCATCCCCGCGTTCGTGAAGAGGAGCGTCGGATCGTCGGCCGGCACCAGCGACGAGGAGGGGACCTCGGTGTGCCCTTGGGCCACGAAATAGTCGAGGAACTTGCGGCGAATTTGGGAGGCATCCATAACCCACCAATCTAACGCGGGCAGTGCGGCAGCGGCGAAACGCGAACCTTCGGCCCCCCAACGGCTTAGGGAACGAGCTGCTCAATGATCTGCCGGGCCTCGACCCGGTAGCCGCGACGCGCGAGAAAGGCGGCCAGCCGACGACGTCTGGCCTCGCGGGGGAGGGTCGCCAGCGACTTGAGCCGCCGCTCTGCGAGTGCACGGGCACGGACGAGCGGATCTTCGCCACTCTGGGCGAGCTCTCGAAGGCCCTCCTCGATCAGGCCGCGCTCGATCCCCAGCATGGCCAGGTCGTGGCGCAAGCGGACCGGGCCTCGTCCGCGTGCCGCCCGGGCGCGGATGTAGTCCCGGACGAAGGTGGTGTCGTCAAGCAGGCCGAGGCCGAGGAGCCGCTCGACGGCGCCCGCCACTGCCTCGGGCGTGTGCCCCTTCCGCTCCAGCTTCTGCCCCAGCTCCTGGCGGCCGTGGCCCCGCCGCTCAAGCGCTCTGAGGGCGGACCGGAAGGCACCCTCCTCGTCGGCGGCCTGATCGAGTCGTTGATGGGCGCCCGCGGGAAGCGGCATCCCCTCGACCAGACCGAGTTCCTGAATTACGTCGGCCGGGACCGTCCAGACCGGTCGACCCCCGGCCATCACGCGGACGGAGGCCCGCCGGCGCGGATCGGGGACCAATTCTTCGACAATCACTCGCCTTCGTCCTCTTCGGCCCCGGCCGGCGAACCGGCCACGGCGAGCACGCCGAGTGATTCACGCACCTTGAGCTCGATCTCGGCCAGCAGCGCGGGATTGTCCTTGAGAAAGAGCTTGGCGTTCTCGCGGCCCTGACCGATCCGCTGGTCACCGTAGGAGTACCACGCCCCCGACTTCTGGATGATGTTCGCCTCCGAGGCGATGTCGACCACGAGACCGGTGTGCGAGATCCCCTCGTCAAACATCACGTCGAACTCCGCCTGCTTGAATGGTGGCGCCACCTTGTTCTTCACCACCTTGACCCGGACATGCGAGCCGATGATGGCATCACGCTCCTTCACCGGACCGATGCGCCGGATGTCGAGGCGAAGCGACGCGTAGAACTTGAGGGCCTTGCCGCCCGTCGTCGTCTCGGGATTGCCGAACATCACGCCGATCTTCTCCCGCAGCTGATTGATGAAGACCACCGCGCAGTTGGTGCGGTTGATGGCCCCCGCGAGCTTCCGCAGCGCCTGGCCCATCAAGCGCGCCTGCAGCCCCATGTGCGAGTCGCCCATCTCTCCTTCGATCTCGGCCTTGGGCACCAGCGCCGCCACCGAGTCGATCACCACCAGATCGACCGCGCCGGAACGGACCAGGATCTCGACGATCTCAAGCGCCTGTTCGCCGGTGTCCGGCTGCGAGACCAGCAGGTTCTCGATGTCGACGCCGAGGCGCTTGGCGTACTCGATGTCGAGGGCATGTTCGGCGTCGACGAAGGCGGCGACTCCGCCCGCCTTCTGCACGTTGGCGACGAGGTGGAGACAGAGGGTGGTCTTGCCGGACGACTCCGGTCCATAGATCTCGGAGATCCGCCCGCGCGGCACCCCACCGATGCCGGTCGCGGCATCGAGGTTGATCGCCCCAGTGGAGATGGCGGCCACCTTCACCCGAGGACGGTCGGCGCCCATACGCATGATGGCCCCCCGACCGATCTGCTTTTCGATCTGGGAAATGGCGAGGTTGAGCGCCTTGCGCTTGTCGGCTTCGAGGCGGGTTTCTTCGGTGGCGGCCATGGGGTCCTCGGGAGAGTTGAAGAGCGGAGAACGGAGAACGGAGAACTTGGTATCATGGAGTGGATTAAATCGCTCCACCGACATCACGCAACGAATATAAAACCGAATTTACGCCGAAGCAATAGTATCATACTGTAGTATTTCGCTCCACTATTCCAACTTGCCTAGCGCCAGTTGGGTCGCCAAGCGTCCGGGATGTGGCGGATCAGCGGGTTTCCGGGCCCGCTACCATCCAGCGCCACGACATCGAAGCGGTACTGCTGGTCTGCCTGCCCGTGCCGGAGGATCCACGCCCAGGCCAATCGCTCGATCACCCGGCGCTTCCGATGGGAGATCGCCTCCTCCCCTGCCCCGAAGCGGCTCGATCGACGCACTTTGACCTCGATGAAGGCGACGATGGCGCCCCGTCGCATGACCAGGTCGATATCGTGATGCCCCAGGGCGAAGCGGTGGGCCTCGAAGGTCCAGCCACGACGCTCAAGCCACGCAGCGGCGGCAAGTTCCCCCTGCCAGCCATCGCGATGACGTGGGTCGGTCCATTGTTCGACGGGAATGCGGTGCGAAGACATGGAACGAAGATCGTGGCGAGCGCGCTGGAGGGACCATCTGGTGAACGCGGGGCGGGACGGCGGAGCGCGGAGCGTCAGACTTCAGCGATGCTCTGCGCTTTTCGCTTCTCTCCACTCTCCTGGTTGACTACTCGAACACCGCCCGTCGCACGTCAATCGCGAATTCCTGCAGCAGCTTGCGGAGCGTGATCGTCAGCGGCACGGCCAGCACCATTCCCACCGGCCCGAGCAGCCAGTCCCAGAACACCAAGGCTGCGAAGATGGCGACGATCGAGATCTCGAAGCCGCGCTGCATGTAGCGCGGTTTCACGAGATCGCCAAGGACAAAGTTGAGGACCGTAAAGATCACCAGCAGTATCACGGCGCGCTGGACGCCATATTCGAGCACCGTGACGATGACGACCGGGGCCACGGCGATCACGCCACCGATTGCAGGAATGAAACCGAGCAGGAAGTAGAGCACGACCCAAGTAACGACGAAGGGAATACCCAGCAACTGCAGCAGGATGGCGTATCCCACTGCGCCGATCACACCGACCGCAGCGGTGATCCCGATGTACTTCTGCAAATCCACACTCATCTCGCCGAAACGAACGAGCAAGGTGCGCTGGCTGCGATCTACCCGGTCCAATCGGCGAAAGAGCACGGCGAACTCAATCAGCAACAGTGCGGTGATGAGCAGGACGAAGAAGCCGTGGCCCAGTTCCGCCAGCAGGTTGCCGGCCATCGCGGCGGCGGGACCAACAAGCGTTGCAGGATCAAGGGCGTCGAGATTGGTCCAGCCCGAGGTATTCACGCCGTGCGACTGGAGCATTCCGAACAACTGATCCCGAAGCGCCACCAGCTGGCCGCCGTAGAAAGGGAGTCGTCGCGACAGACTGGTCACGGAAACTCCGACCAAGGTGATGACCGCCGCTCCACCAACGAAGACCACCAGCAGCGTGACGGCGATGGCGACGCCCTGGTGCAGTCCGCGCCGGATCAGGAACAGCATCAGCGGCGACAGCGTCTGGGCGAGGAGCAGCGCGAGGAGGAATGTCGTCAGGATCGGGGCCACGAGCTTCACCCCGCCGACGATCACCACCACGCAGGCGATGGCAATCAGGAGCCGCAACAGCGGCGGAAGTCCGGGCTCACGGGATGCCTCCGGGGCTCTCACCATGGTCATGAGGCGTATTCGTCGAGCTGGTGGAGGCCGATGAGGACATCACGCGGCTTGGAGCCGTTCGGCGGCCCGAGAATCCCGGCGTCGTGCAACTGATCAATGACCCGCGCCGCCCGACCATAGCCGATGCCGAGCCGGCGCTGCAGCAGCGACGTCGACCCGCCCTGGTGCTGAATACAGGTCTCGGCCGCCTGGCGAAAGAGCGCGTCGTGCGCGTCGCCGCTGCCGCCCGCCCCGTTGCCCTCGCCAGCGTCCTCCTGGGCCCGCATGATCGCGAGAATGTCGGCCTCGGCCGCCACAGCATTGCCGGGTGCGTCGCGACGATCGGCGTACCACTTCATCACCCGCTCCGTTTCATCAGTGGAGATGAAGGCACCCTGCACCCGGATCGGCTCGTTCCGTCCCGGCGGGAGGAAGAGCATGTCGCCGTTGCCGAGCAACGCCTCGGCGCCGTTCTGGTCGAGAATGGTGCGGGAGTCCACCTTGCTGGCGACCCGGAACGCGATGCGACTCGGGAAGTTCGCCTTGATCAGCCCGGTGAGCACGTTCACGCTCGGACGCTGCGTCGCGAGGATGAGGTGGATCCCGATGGCCCGTGCCTTCTGCGCCAGCATGGCGAGCGGGGTCTCGACTTCGCTCTGCACCGTCATCATCAGATCGGCGAGTTCGTCAACGACCAGCACGATCATCGGCAGCTGTCCCTCGGCATACAGTTCCTGCCACGGCGCATCGATCGGCGTGTCGGGCGCTTCACGCGCCACGGTGGACAAGGTTGGGCGGGCGCCGGGCGGATTCTTGAGTTCCTTCCCCTCACGCACCTTCACGTTGAACTCGGCGAGGTTGCGCGCCCCGTTGGCGTGCAACAGGGCGTAGCGGCGATTCATCTCGTACACCGCCCACTTGAGCACCTTCGCCGCGTCGTTGTTGTCGGTGACGACTTTCTGGCGCAGGTGCGGCAGGTCGTTGTACATCGACAGCTCGACCATCTTCGGGTCGACCATGAGCAGGCGGAGCTGACTCGCATTGTACTTGTAGATCAGCGCCGTGATGATGGTATTGATCGCCACCGACTTGCCCGAGCCGGTGGCGCCGGCTACCAGGAGGTGGGGCATGCGGGCCAGGTCCGCGACGACCGGGCGGCCCTCGACATCGCGTCCCAGCGCAATCGGCAGCACCGCACTCGAATCCTGAAAGACATCGCTCGCCAGCAACTCGCGCAGCGTCACCATGCGCGGCGACGGATTGGGAATCTCCACGCCGACGGCACCCCGCCCAGGAATCGGTGCCACCCGCAGCGAGGCCGCGCGCATGGTGATCGCCAGATCATCCGCGAGCGCAATGATCCGTCCCGCCTTTACGCCCGCGGCCGGCACCACCTCGAACTGCGAGACCGTCGGCCCCGACGTGATCCCCGCCAGAGTGCATTCGACCTTGAAGGTCCGCAACGTGTCGAGCAGGAGTTGTCCCAGGCGCTGCAGCTCGGCCTTGTCGGCGTCGAGGTTGGCCGCACGCGGCGGATCGAGCAGATCGAGTGGTGGCAGCGCCTCATCCGCCGCACGCGGCGGTGCGGGCTGCTCCTGCTTCCGTGGTGCGCGTGCGGCGCGCCCCCGAATGGGAATGACGTCATCGTCCTCATCCGCGTCAACATCTTCCGCGACGGCATCGACCACGACGGGACGTCGCACCGGCACCGGTTCGGCCGGGACGGGGAGGACGGGTGCACTGCCGCGTTCGAGCCGTTGCAGCGGGTGCCAAGCCAGGGTGCCGAGGGTCACGGCAGTGAGCGCGACAAAGCCCAGGAGGAGTGCCCCAGCGACACCAATCCACTCATGCGCCGCCGTGGCCAGCAGACCGGGAATCCATCCGGTGAGGCGCGCCGACCAGCTCCACGTGGAGAGGGCGCCCAGGAAGACACTCTGATCGACGCGGGCGATCACCCCGATCCCATAGGGAATCAGCAGCATGCCGCCGATGGTGAGGATCGCGGCACGCTTCATGTCGAGGCGCGGCAGACGATCGAAGCCAGCGAACCCGATGAGAATCCCGAGGAGCGGCGCTCCGAGCGCCCCGACGCCCAGGGCGCCCCACAACTTGGGTCCGATCCAGCCGCCGAGGGGCCCGGTAATCCGGAGCGGCAACAGGGCCAGGGCGAGAAACGCGCCGAGGACCAGCGCGCCGACCGCGCCGAGACGGCGCCGGGCGTGCTCGTCCATCATCGCGAGGCGGTCGTCGGTGCGAGGGTCACGCGTTGATCACGGAAAACGGGAAGCACCGGATGGCCGTCGACGAGGGCCGCGTCATGCAGATCGGCGCGCTTGCCGATCGCGGCAAGGGCGCGGCCCGCGCTGGACAGGGTGAAGACCCGTTCCATGCGATCGCCGTAGCGGCGCACGAGATCGACGGCGACCAAAGCCGCGTCGTTGAGCCCGCGACGTCGCCGACTCCCGCCCAGCGCCTCCACCACCACACGTCCGGCGAGGTAGGCGTCGTCGAGGCCGAATCCCTCATTGCGTCCGGCACAGAGCACCAGCACCTCTCCTCCCTCCTCGAGCGCCATACGGGCGCGAGCCCCGGCGACGGCGAGATTCACGCCCGCCGCCACGAAGACTTCCTTCGCGCCGGTGGTACCAAGGAGTGCCCCGGTCCCATTCGTGGTGGTCATCACCAGCGTCTTGCCCTTGACCTTCTCCGCCGTCATTTCCGCGGGGGAATTGCCAAGGTCGAATCCGGCGATGCGCTCGCCGCCGCGCTCACCCGTGAGCAGCACGTCCCGCTTGTCGAGCACCTGGGCCAGGCGCGTCGCGTCGCTCATGTCCTCGGCCACGATCACGGCCCGCGCTCCACCATGCAGCGCCGCGCAGATGGTGGTAGTGGCGCGAAGGACGTCCACCACGAACACGGTGCGCCCGGCAAAGTCGCCCGGCCCGAGGCCGAGCGGCGAAAAGGCGACGTCGAGTCTCATCCCTCGAAGTGTTCGGGCCGCAGCAGGTGCGATTCACGCTCGAGGAACTTGGTGTCGATCTTCCCGGCCACGAAATCTGGATGCCGGATCACGCGCGAGAGGAACGGAATCGTGGTCTGGACGCCTTCGAGAATGAAGGTGTCGAGCGCCTGACGGAGCCGCGCGAGCGCCTCCTCGCGGGTACGGCCGTGCGCGATGAGCTTGGCCAGGAGCGAGTCGTAGTACGGCGGCACGGTGTACCCGGCGTACACATGCGTATCGACACGAATCCCGGGGCCACCCGGTGGATGGTACGCGGTGATCAGCCCAGGACAGGGCTGGAAGTTGCGATACGGATCTTCAGCGTTGATCCGCACTTCGATCGCGTGCCCCGACAACTGAATCTCGCCAAAGGAGAGCGGCTCCCCGGCGGCGACGCGGATCTGTTCCTTCACCAGATCCTGGCCCGTCACCATCTCGGTGACCGGATGCTCGACCTGGATGCGGGTGTTCATTTCCATGAAGTAGAACGAGCCATCCTCGTCGAGCAGAAACTCGATGGTGCCGGCGCCGGTGTAGCCAATGGCCGCGGCGAGTCGCACAGCCGCCTCGCCCATCCGCTCGCGGAGTTCGGGCGTGAGTGCTGGGGAGGGCGACTCCTCGATCAACTTCTGGTGACGCCGCTGCACCGAACAATCGCGTTCGCCGAGGTGGACGACGCGCCCCTGTTGGTCGCCGAGGATCTGGATCTCGACGTGTCGCGGCCGGGCGAGATACTTCTCGACGTAGACATCGCCGTTGCCGAAGGCGGAAAGCGCCTCATTCTGCGCCAGGGAGAAGAACTGGGCGAAGGTCTCCGCATCGTTGGCGATGCGCATCCCCTTGCCGCCCCCTCCCGCGGTCGCCTTGATGATCACCGGAAAGCCGATTTCCTCGGCGACGGCCAGTGCCTCATCCACGTCCTTCATGATCCCGGGAGAACCGGGCACGGTGGGAACATTCGCCTCGGCGGCGAGCCGACGCGCCGAGGCCTTGTCGCCCATCGAGCGAATCTGGTCACCGGTCGGGCCGATGAAGACGATGTTCGAGGCCCGGCAGGTGTCAGCGAACTCCGCGTTCTCGGCGAGGAAGCCGTAGCCGGGATGGATGGCATCGGCACCGGTGAGCTCGGCGGCGGCGATCAAGTTGGGGATCTTGAGGTAGGAGAGTCGCCCCGGTGGCGGGCCGATGCAGAGATCGTCATCGGCGAAGCGGACGTGGAGCGACTCGCGGTCGGCCTCGCTGTAGACGGCCACGGTGCGAATCCCGAGTTCATGACAGGCACGGATGACCCGCAGCGCAATCTCGCCGCGGTTGGCAATCAGGACCTTGCGGAACATCAGCGCCCTTCTCCGCCTGGCAAGTCGGTGAACGTGCGGTCGGACGACGCACTCACCCCCGAGACGCGCAACGCGAACTCGCTGGGATGGGTAGCGTGGAAGACCGCCTCGTCGTAGGTGATGACGCCGTCCTGGTACCAGCGCATCAGCGACTGGTCGAAGGATTGCATCCCGTAGGTCACCCCGCCCTGGGAGATGAGATCGGGAATGTCGAGGGCCTTCTGGATGTCGCGAATGTTGTCGGCTACCGCGGCGGAGTTGATCAGCACCTCCACAGCGGGCACGCGGCCACTGCCATCGGCACGCGGCACCAGCCGCAGGGAGGCCACGGCCGCGAGCGCGGTCGAGAGCAGCATGCGGATCTCGGCATGCTGGTGCGGCGGATAGAACGACAGCACGCGGGAGATGGTCTGCGTCGCGTCGGTGGTATGGATGGTCGTGAGCACGAGGTGGCCCGTGTCGGCCGCCTTGAGCGCGGTGTCCATCGTTTCCATATCGCGAATTTCGCCGATCAGGATCACGTCGGGGTCTTGGCGCAACACGTGCCGGAGCGCATCGGCGAAGGAGAGCGTGTCGCTCCCGATTTCGCGCTGCGAGACGTTGGCCAGCTGATCCCGGTGCAGGAACTCGATCGGGTCTTCGATGGTGATGATGTTGACGCGGCGGGTGCGATTGATGTGATCGATCATCGCGGCGAGCGCGGTGGACTTGCCGCTGCCAGTCACGCCAGTGACGAGGATCAGGCCGCGCGGTCGGCTGGCCACCTCTTCGAGAACCGGCGGCAGGAGCAACTCGCGCACCGTCTGGACCTCGTAGGGCACCCGACGGAAGGCGAAGGCCACCGTCCCGCGCTGCTGATAGACGTTGGTGCGGAAGCGTCCGACGCCGGGCACCCCGATGCCGAAATCGGCTTCCTTCCGCTCGGAGAACTCCTTGAACTGCCGTGGCGTCATCAGCGACTCGCCCAGCGCCTTCAGTTCCTCGGGCTTGAGCGGCGGCATGGCCAGCATCTGCAGCTGGCCGTTGACACGCACCGTCGGCGGGCGGCCGGCCTTGAGGAGCAGGTCGGAGGCGGATCGCTGTACCATCTGCACGATGGTCTGCCGGAAGTTGAAGCCACCCTCGCCTTCGCCCGGAGCCCCAAGTTCCTCGTCGTCAGCCATTGGGATCCACTCGGTAGAGCACCTGGCCGTATTCGACGGGTGATGTGTCGTCGACACAGACCTCGCGAATGACGCCGCTCACCTCGGCTTCGATCTCGTTCATGATCTTCATCGCCTCGATGATGCAGACCGTCTGCCCCACGGAGACGCGGGAGCCGACGCGCGCATACGGCTCGGCCCCCGGTTCGGGCTGGGCGTAGAATGTTCCGACCATCGGGGACTTGATCTCCTTCAGCGGCGAGACCGGCGCGGGCGCCGGATCCGCTGCGACAGGAGCGGCTATCGGAGCGGGCGCGTGGCTGGCCGCGGCTGGGGCCGCGACGAAGGTGCCCGCCTGGTGGGTCCGGGTGATCACCACTCCGGTCCCGAAGAAGCCCTTCAGCTCGACCGACCCGATCTCGGGGCGCTCGTGCAACAGCTGGGCAAGGCGGCGGACGTCCCGTAGATCAATGCCCCGAATGCCGGGAACCGTCTCGAGGACGCGAGCGAGGTCCTGAATTTCTTCTGGTGTCATACGCGGGTCAGGTATCTGTCTTCGGTCCGGTCAACCCGGATCGTGATGCCCTGCTCGATGAACAACGGCACCTGCACGACAGCACCGGTCTCGAGCTTCGCAGGCTTGGTCCCGCCAGTCGCGGTGTCACCACGAATGCCGGGGTCGGTTTCGACGATGCGCAACTCCACGAACTGGGGGAGTTCCACCAGTACGACGGTCTCGTCGTGGAACAGCCCCGTGACTTCCATTCCCTCCAGCAGGTACTTGAGCTGGTCGGCGCCGATCAGGGTGGCGGTCACCATGATGTCGTCGAAGCTCTGCAGATCCATGAAATGGTAGAAATCGCCGTCGCGATACGAATAGGTCATCGGCCGGTGCGCGAGACTGACCGTTTCGAGTCGCTCGCCCGAGGAGAAGGTCCGCTCGAGGACGGCACCGGTCCGCACATTGCGAACTTTGGTCCGGACGAAGGCACTCCCCTTCCCCGGCTTGACGTGCTGGAAGTAGACCACCTGCATCAGGTGGCCTTCGAGTTCGATCACGAGTCCGTTACGGATGTCAGCGGTTGTCGCCAAGTGCCGTCCTGTGCTAAGTGTCGAGTTCGATAAGGTCGATTCGGCCATCGGAAAGGAGGACCGGGCCCTCAGCCCCCAGCCAGACATCGTCCTCCAGCCGGACCCCGCCCCAACCCGGAAGATAGATGCCCGGCTCCACCGTCACCACCGCGCCAACCGGGAGGACAGCCTCGGCGGTCAAGGCAAGCCGTGGCCCCTCATGGACTTCCAGACCCAAGCCGTGGCCGAGGGAATGGCCGAACGCCTCGCCGTAGCCGCGACTGGCGATGAGGTCCCGGGCCAGGGCGTCGGCCTCGCGGCCGGTCATGCCGGGGTGAATCCCCTCGCGCGCAGCGATCTGGGCCTCGCGCACCAGCTGGTAGATCGTCCGCTGGCGCTCGTCGGCCGGGCCGATCGCCACCGTCCTGGTGATGTCGGAGCAGTAGCCGTCGAGCTCCGCGCCAAAATCGAGGAGAAGGAACTCGCCCCGCTGGATTTCCTTCGCCGTGGTCCGGGCATGGGGCATGGCGGCTCGGGGACCGCTCGCCACGATGGTCGGAAAGGGGTGCCACTCGCTCCCCCGAATCCGGAGCGCTCCTTCCAGTCTCGCGGCCACATCGAGTTCCCGCTCGCCCGCCCGAACAGACGGCAGCACCTCAGCGAGGGCATCGAGGGCAAGCGACGCGGCGGCATGGATCGCAGCGACCTCCTGCTCGTCCTTCACTTGGCGCAGTCGTTCCACTAGTTCACCGGAAGGGGCCACCTTGCAGCGCAGTCCAGCGCTCAGTCGCTCCGCTTCGCGCACCGTGAGGACATGGGTCTCGACCCCGAGCGTCTCCGGCGCCAGACTCTCGATGGCGCGTCGCACGCGATCGGGAACATTCTGCCGCTCGATGACCACATCGGCAGAGGCGCCGACTTCTTGTGGCGCCTGGGCGGCGTAGCGGAAATCCGTGATCAGCAGCATGCGCGTGGGCCCGACCAGCAACACGCCGGCGGATCCGCTGAAGCCGGTCAGCCAGCGGATATTCGGCAAGTGCGAAACGAGCAACGCGTCGAGGTTTTCCCGCACCATGCTTGCCACCACGGCGGCATGACGCGCTGCCCGTCGATCAGCCATTGCCGCGCGTTGCGATCAACGCCTCCAGCGCGAGCAGGTATCCCTGCGCGCCGAGCCCGGTGATGACTCCGAGCGCGAGATCGGCCGTGAGCGAGTGATGCCGGGCCGCCTCGCGCGCGAAGAGGTTGGAGAGGTGCACCTCGACGAACGGGATCGGTGCCGCCAGGAAGGCATCACGGATCGCGACCGAGGTATGGGTGTAGCCCCCCAGATTCACAATCGCAGCATCACACCGCGCGGCGAGCCCCTGCACGGTATCGACGAGGACTCCTTCGTGATTCGACTGGACGAACTCGATGCGCACCTGATGTTCGGCGGCCTTGGCGCGCAGCGAGGCCTCGATGTCGGCGAGAGTGGCGTGGCCGTAGATCCCCGGCTCGCGCGAGCCGAGGAGGTTGAGGTTGGGACCATTCACCACCACCACGCGCATCATCGCCCCAGCCCCTTCAGCCATGTCTGGAATGCCTCGAAATCGGCCGACTCATCGGGAGTCGAGGTGGGTGCCTCGAAGAACGCGTCGTAGCCCGTCTCCGGAGGGGCCTGCGGAGCCGCCGAGGCGATCCCTGCGAGCCAGGACCGGACGCTGGGCCCGCCGCTGAGGGCCGAGTCATACGGCCGCGGCCGACTCCCGAGCAGTTCCTCCCGAAGTGCATCTCGTCGGGCCACCAGCGCCTGGTTCCGCGGCGACTGGCGGACCAGCGCCTCGTAGACCTCCATCGCCTTCTCGAGGTGGCCCTGACGGCGATAGAGTGTGGCGAGAGACTCGGTCTGGATGAACTCGCCTGGGTCGCCCAACTCAGCATCGTCCGTCGCGTCGGAATTCGGAAGGGAGCCGGCGCCTGTGGCCGCCACGCCCATGCTTCCGGGGAGCGCAGCCGCCAACGCCTCTCGCCAAGCCCGACCCTCGGCCGCTCGACCACTGGCGTCAGCGAGGAAGGCCATTCCCTCGAGGACTCCCGGGTGTCCTGGGTCAATGCCGAGGGCGGCCCGGAGAGCGGCTTCGGCCCCCGGCCAGTCCTGCTGGTCCATGCGGATGCGGCTCATGACGAGATGCCCCGGCAAATGATCTGGTGCGCCCAACAAGCCCTCCTCCACCACCCGAAGCGCCTCGCCCAGGGCCCCGCGCTTACGCAGCGCCTCAGCCAGCGGACCGAAGGCCAGCCCTTGACGCTGTTCCGCCCAACCGGCGGCGAGGTGGTGCAACGCTTCGGATCCCTGGGACTTCACAGTGGCATGGCTGGCAGCGGGGCGAGAGGAGGGCAAGACTAGCTCCCGGTCGAGGTGCGTGTCAACGGCGAATCTGCCCCGCCGCCTTGAGGAACGGCCTTGCTGGACCTAGCTTTCCGGGCTGTTTCCTCCTGTAGCCGGAGTCACATCGTCGCTTATGATGCAAGCCTTCCGAAACGCCGCCAAGCCCGTGGTCTACCTGATCACGATCACCTTCCTCACCTGGATGATTGTCGACCTGAGCGGCATCTCCGGCAAGGGGGGGTTCTTCACCAAGACTACCGTTGGATCGATCAACGGGACCAGCGTCGACACCCGGACGTACGAAGCCGCGGTCCAGAACGCGGTCCAGCAGCGGCAGCAACAGACCGGAACTTCCCTCGGCCTCGACGAGCGCCAGGAGGTCAGGAACCAGGTCTGGGAGTCGTTCATCCAGCAGGCGGTCATGTCGGACCAGATCAAGAAGGCCGGCATCACCGTCGGTGATGATGAAGTCGCCGACTGGATCCGCAACGTCCCGCCACAGGAGCTGCAGACCAGCCAGGAGTTCCAGACCGATGGCCGGTTCGACCTGGCGAAGTATCAGCGCTGGCTGGCCTCACCGCTCGGCTCCCAGTTCGTGCCGCAACTGGAGGCGCAGGCCCGCAACGACCTGCTCCAGACCAAGCTGATGCGCAACGTGACCGCTGACGTCTTTCTTTCCGACGCGGCGCTCTGGGAGCGCTACCGCGACCAGCATGAGGAGGTGAGCATCTCGCTCACCGCCATCCTGCCGCGGAACGCAATTCCCGACAGTGCGGTCCAAGTGAGCGACGCCGAGGCACAGGCCTACTTCAAGGCGCACGGGGACGACTTCAAGCGGCCCCGTCAGGCCTTCATGAGCTTCGTGGCGGTGCCGCGCAAGCTCGACGCCAGCGATACCGCGGCGGCCCTCGATCACGCCAAGGCCCTCCGGGACGAGATCCAGAAGGGCACGCCCTTCGCCGAAGTGGCGAAGCGCGAGTCGGCGGATACCGTCAGTGGCCGAAACGGCGGCGACCTCGGCACGTTCGGTCGCGGGGCGATGGCCAAGTCGTTCGAGGGCGCCGCCTTCTCGCTGCCGCTCAACATCGTGTCCGAACCGGTCGTCACTGAATTCGGATACCACCTGATCAAGGTGAGCAAGCGGACAAAGGACAGCGTGACCGCCAGTCACATCCTGGTGAAGATCGAACTTGCCGGCAAGCATCGTGACCAGGTCGATGCCGAGACCGATTCGCTCGAGCGCCTCGCGGCTGAACGCCTCGATCCCGCAGCGCTTGACACCGTGGCTCGGGTGCTGAAGCTGCCGATTGGCCAGACCGGTCCGGTGCAGGAGAGCGGTCGAGTGGTGCTGGGACAGTACGTCATTCCCGATGCCGCGGTCTGGGCGTTCCAAGCCAAGAAGAACGAGACCTCGTCGGTGATTGAAGGCGAAGTCGCGTCGTACGTTTTCAGGCTTGATTCGGTGCAGGATGCCGGCATGCCGGCCTTGGCTGCAGTGCGCGGCGCCGTGGACTACGGCGTCCGGCTGGAAAAGAAGGTGGTGCTGGCCAAGCAGTTGGGGGAGACACTGGTCAAGCGGATCCGCGCGGGCGAATCACTTGCCGATGCGTCCAAGGCGATGAAGCTTCCCAATCAGGACTTCCCGCTCTTCACACGAGTGCAGCCGCCGATCACGACGCCAAGTCTGATCGGTGCGGTGTTCGGGCTTCACAAGGGCGAGACCAGCAACCTCATCGACACGCCCGACGGGCTCTACGTGGCGAAGGTGCTCGACCGTGTGCCGGCCGACTCGACGGCATTCCTGAAAGACAAGGATCAGCTTTCCGCGCAGTTCTTCCGCCTGGCGAAGCAGGATCGCCTGCGGCAGTTCATCGCGGCACTTCGGGCCAACGCCAAGGTGAAGGACACCCGCGCCGACGCCCAGATGACCACCGCGCAGGCCGAGGCGGCCAACGCGGCACAGCAGGCGGGTCAGCCAAAGCGCTGATCCCCGGGTGTGAAGGCATGCAGAACGGGCGCCCGAGGAAACTCGGGCGCCCGTTCGATTTTCCGTTCCCTCACCCGCTACTGCGAGAGGCGCTTCGGCTCGGCGGAGTTCGGCGGTGTGACCGGCTGGCCCTCGATCGGCCGCGAAGGTGCGCCGCTGCGATCATCGGAGACGGCCTCGTTCAAGGCGGCCTGCGTATCGGTGAGCGACCGTTTGAACTCGCGGATGCCCTTCCCCATGGAGGAGCCGATTTCCGGCAGACGCTTCGCCCCGAACACCAGGAGAACGACGACCATGAGGGCCATGATCTCCATGAATCCCAGATTTCCGAACATGCAGACTCCCTTCTAGAAAATCGAGCGCGCAGCGTAGTATGCCACGGCAACCCCAACGAGGCTCAGGAGGGAGACAGTCACCCCAACCGGGCCAAGGGTGAACGATACCACCAGCAGGTTCACCGTCACAGTCCCGAAGTTCGGGGTCACAGCGAAGGTGAAAAAGCTCTTGGCGGCGCTGTCGGGGAGGAACCGGCTGAGGAGGGCGTTCAGATACCCGCCAATCAGGAACCCGGCCACCAGTACGCCGAGGTAGAACCGGGGGCGCTTCGGTCCGGCAGGCATCAGCGGCGCCGCTCCAGAACGTAGGTGAGAGAAGCCCGAAGGGTGTCGCGGGCCGGACTCTCGGGCAGGGTGGCAAGATCGTCGTCTGCCTGGGCGCAGAGCCGCTGGGCCCGCTCCCGGGCGGCGTCCAGTCCCCCGTGGGCGGCCACAGCCGCGACCACGTCGGCAATCTCCCGGTCGGAGGGCTCGGCATTCCGCATCAGGGTGTCGAGCCGCTGCCGCTCCGCCGCGGAGAAGGCCGGCAGGGCGTAGATGAGCGGCAGGGTGACCTTGTGCTCGCGCAGGTCGAGCCCGGAGGGCTTGCCGGTGCTCGACTGGTCCGCGACGTAGTCGAGCAGGTCATCGACGATCTGGAACGCCATCCCGAGGTTCTCGCCGAAACGGGCGAGCGCCTCCCGCTGCTCGCGCGGTGCGCCAAGGGAGCCCACCTCGCACGCCGCCGAGAGGAGCGAGGCCGTCTTCGCCTTGATGAGGAGATCGTAGTCCTCCTCGGTGAAGGCGAGGGGATCGTGGGAGAGCAACTGCCGCATCTCGCCAACCGTCATCTCGTTGGTCACGCGGGCAAGGATGCGGAGCGCATCCATCCCGCCGAGCCGGACCAGCTCGACCATGGCACGGGAGTAGAGGAAGTCACCCATGATCACCGACACCTGATGCGAGAACAGGGCGTTGATCGTCGGCATGCCGCGGCGCAGCACCGAGTGGTCCACCGAGTCGTCGTGCACCAAGGTGGCGAGATGGATCAGCTCGATGACGGCGGCGAGCGCCGCGGCCGCGGCGGTCGGGCCGTTGGTGGCCTCGTCGGCGAGCAGGGTGAGCGTCGGCCGGAACATCTTGCCGCGCATCCGCAGCAGGTGCTTGTTGACATCGGTGATGAGCGGGAAGTCGTCCTCGATCATCCGCCGCATCTCGTGCTCGACGTGCACCAGTCGGGGGACCACCATCGCCTGAAGTTCGGTCAGGGAGAGCGGCCCGATTTGGGACATGGTCACGCGGCCCCCTCATCGTCGAGATGGGTGAGCCGGTCGCTGGCATCGGCGAATGCGACATCGACGGCGAGGACGCGTTCGTAGCACCCGCGCGCCTGCGCGTCCTTCCCCTGCGCTTCCTGAGAACGGCCGAGCCAGTAGAGCACGCCGATCTTGTCGGCATCGCCCTCCGGGCCCTTCTCCACGCTCTTCAGGACCGCCTCGGCGACCGCTGGACGATTCTGCTCGAAGAAGACCTGCCCCAGTGCTTCCGACGTCCGAAGGCGACCCTCGGGGGCGCGCAGCGCCTTCTGGAACTCGCCGATGGCTTCGTCGAGCAACCCCATTTCCTTGAACGCAATCCCGAGATCGTAGTGGGCCTGATAGTCCTCTGCCGGGAGATTCTGGTCGAGGGCGCGCTTGAACTCTGCCAGGGCCTCCCGGAAGGTGTCGTCCTCGTCGGGCGCCACACTGGGCGCCTCGGTGCGCATCCGAGTGGAGCGCGGGCCGGCATCATCGATCACCATGGCGCCAAAATCGATGAAGCCATCCGGCGTCTCGTTCTCCGGCGGCGGCGCCATGGCGCGCAGTGCCGCGCGGGCGCGCTCGTGGTGTTCGTCGAGCTCGAGGATGCGGCGATAGACGGCCACCGACTTGTCGGCGCTTCCGGCGCGGGCGAAAGTGTCGGCCAGATCGGCGTAGGCCTCGCAGAGTCGCGGCACATCGCGCATCCGTGACGCGACCTCGACCCGCGCCTGGTGGCGATGGATCGACGAGGGATCGGCCTGCGTCAATTCGCTGGCGACCTGATAGGCCGGGAGCCAGTCTTCCTGGAGAGTGTGCCCGGCGAGGGCAGCGTCCAGGGCGGCGATGCCGCCGGTGCGGTCGCCGCTCTCGAGCAGCGCGTGCGCCGTCACCCGGTTGCCCACCGGATCGTCAATGGGAAACTCACGCGGGACGGACGGGCTCTCCTCAGCCGGCACGGCGTGGGTGTCGAGGAAGACGATCCCCTCTGGCTCGCCTTCGACTCCCCCGGCAGTCGGCTCATCGGCCCCGGTTTGGGCGTCGGACTGCCCGGTGGACTCCAGCCCTTCCACCTCGGTGTCGGGGACGTCCGGGTCGGATTCATCGAAGGCCGAAGAACGCTCAAGCCCATCGAGCGGGGTCGGCATGGCCACCTCGCTCGACGTCTGCTCGACACTGACCAGGCCGTCGATCGCGGAGACCTCGCTGTCGTTCTGGTCGTCGGCCAGTTCGGATGAGGTGGATTCGAGTCCGTCGAGTGGGACCGCCTCGGGGCGCTCCTCCAACTCGAGGTCGGCGGTCACGCTGGGCGCCCCCTCCTCGTCCGGGGCAGCCTCGACCTCGGGGTCCGACGCCCGTTCGATGGCCAGCGGCCCGGTGTCGATGAACACCAGTCCACCGGCACTGCCATGGGCTGCTTCGGCTTTCGACGGGGCAGGAATCGCGGTGTCGCGACCGAGCAGTTCATCGATCAACGCCTCGAGGCCGCGCCAGCCAGGGAACTCGTGACCGAGTCGCTCGATCTGGAGCCGGGCGTCATCCTGACGGCCCATCTTTCCCATGCGATCGTGATAGATGCCGAGGTTGTCGCGGACGTCGTAGAGCACGCGCTTTCGCGCCTGGTAGCGGGCGAGTTCGAGATAGACATGGACTCGGCTCGGCTCAAGCCTCAGGATCTTGCCGCACAGCGCAATGGCGTTGTTGAAGAAGCCTTGCTCCCCGTAACGGGTCGCGGCCTGTTCCCATGCCTCGCAGGCGGCGAGCGCGTCGGCGGCCTTGAGGGAGAGGTCGCCGATCCGGTTGTAGAGCGCCGGATCGCCCCCCTCGATGCCCCCCTCCCCCTCCCGGATGGCCTGCCGGTAGAGCTCGATGGCCTCGCGCCATTCGTCGCGAAGCTCGTGTTGACGCGCGGCTACTTTGAGCTTATCGAGCGCCATGAAGGATCGCGGGAAAGAGTGGACTCAAGTGTAGACAGGACTTGGGTTTCTAAGTATGGGCCCGGCCGCAGGCGGAAACAAGATTGGGGTGCCAATCCGGTATAGTGTCGGCAGGTCAGGACCGGGGGACCAGAGGGCGGCAGACGGTCGGCCTGGTCAGGGCTGGAAGGTCTGCTGCTGGTAGTCAAACTTGATGTCCGGCAACCGGATCAAGTGAATGCTGAAGGTCAGGGCATAGTTGCCGTTGGCGTTCTTGGTGAAGTTGAAGGAGGCCACCCAGTCGTGGAGGCTCCGCTGCAACTGGATCTGCTGCGATTCGAAGCGCTTGGCCGTCGCATTGTACTGGGTCGCCCAGCGGACGGTCCAGAACCGGGTCGGCGAGAACGAGGTGTTGAGGCCGATGTTGCTCTGGGTCGTACTCGAGATGGGCAGGACGATCGGCGGCTGGCCGAACGGATCTTCCGGCACCGGCGGCACCTGGATACCACCATCAGGCCGTCGCCGGCTCAGGGTGTAGTTGATATTCGCCGTCAGCCCCTGCGCGGAGAGCATCGGTGGCTGATTCGAGGAATTGCCGAAGAGACCGGTCGTGGGCTGCGTCGGAAAGGCGGGGGACGGCGGTGCCCCCGGAGCCAGGGGCTTGATCCGACTCGACAGCCCCAGCAGCCGACCAATGCCATTGAAGGTGCGGCTGGTGAGCGACAAGCTCGCCGACACATTCGAAAGGAAGGGTGAGAATACAGCGGTATCGGTGCCCACCTGCCCTCGCCAGAGATCATGGGTCAGCGAAAAATTGAAGCCGGGGAGGAGATCACTCGCGAAGGTGTTATTGAGTGTCGAGGTGGTCCACCCGGTCCGCCCCGGCAGGTTTGCCTGCTCGAAATCGTAGGCGACGGCGGAGGTGTTGAGGCGGAGGACTTCCACTGGTCTCGCCGTGGACACGGCCGACATCGTGTCGGACGCGGCGCGGTGCGGCTTGGCCTGGATGCTCTGGTCAACCGCCAGCTGCATCGTCATCGTGGCCGGTGTCGCCGTGGGAGTGGAGAGCCCCTCGTTGGTCAGTGCCTTGGCGAAGTCACTCGGAAGGGTCGCCTTGGGCGAATAGGCGATGTTGATCCGAGGCGACAACGAATACCGGACTCTGTCAGCGGGCCCGATGCCGCCTTTGGTGAGCAGGTAGAAACTCGGCGTTGATGCCATCGAGAACTGCAGCTTCTTCCCCTGCATCACCCAGGCCCCGTTGGTGCCCTGGGAACGATAGAAGAGCGGATAGTTCTCGATGGTATTGGTGATCCCGACCGTCGGGGTGAGATGCCACGATGAACGAAGGAGCTGCGGCAAGTTGATGCCGGTGTTGTAGTTGAATCCGCTCCGGAAGGTGCCGCCCCGGGTCACCGAAACCGTGACGGAATCGTTGGGATCGGCCGTCGTGGTATCGGGGCGTCGGATGGAAGCCACCGACAGGCCGGTGACCTGCTGATCCGAGAGGTTGATGGTGTTGGCCCAGTTGAACGACCCGATCCGGAGCGGGGTCTCCAGGGAGATCACCGAGTTCCTGGAGCGCCGGGTGGCGGTGCTGGTGTCGATCGTGCCATTCCCGAGCAACACGTCGAGCGCCCCCGGCTGCTTGAAGGCCAGGTCATTGGTAATGCGCAGGTTCGGCGACCAGGTTCCCCACCGCCCGATGGAAATCGGCTGCGGGGAGAGGGAGAGGGACGGAAACTGCATCGTGCCGGAGCCATCGGTGATGCTCACGCTGCGGTTGCCGCCCACGGAGATGTTTCCCCAGCGGTAGCGCTTGGTGAAGTTGAGCGAGCTGCGGATGCTGGCCGTGTTGAGCAGCGGGTCGATGGCGTTGCTCTGCACGACCGCGCCGTTGGAGACGTAGTTGAAGCTGAGCGCGAGCGTGGTCGAGATGTTGAAGCGCTGGTCGTGGTTCCAGTTCACCGTCAACGCGGTCGCCCCGTTGTCCTGGATCTGCTTGTTGTAGGCGAGATCGCCCCGGACGAAGCGATTGCGCCAGTCGTAGCGCAGTTGCGCCCCGTAGTTGACGTAGCGGTTCGAATACCAGTCGAGCTTGGTCGTCACGTCGATGTAGTCGTTCGGCGCCCAGTAGTAACCGATGTTGGTGATCGCGCGGTTGTAGTCGCGCGTCGGGCGGACAATGTCATTGAAACCGAATTTCGGGATCAGGATCCCCGAGCTGCGGTTCGACTTGGTGTCCTGGAAGATGAAGGGGAGCCAGACCAGAGGCACGTCCCGCACGTAGAGCACCGCCGGGCGCGCCACGATGATCGACTGTGACACCCACTTCACCTGGGACGACTGGAAATGGTAGTGCGGATCGGGAAGGTCGCAGCTGGTGAACTCGCTGTGCGCGGCGAAGAGCCGGGAGTAGGAGGAATCGATCGCAACATTCCCGCGCAGGTACCAGTCGCCACCCATCTCGTTGAACTTGGTGAATGCCTCACTGACCACCAGTCGGTCCGAGCAGGTGTTCACCGAGGTGATGCGGCCGATCAGCGGCCTCGGCGGATTCCCCTGGAAGAGCTGCGGCGCCCCGGTCCCCAGCAGTTCGCAGGTCGCGTTCTGGAAATCCAGCAAGTTCGCCTGAAAGATCAGCGAGTCGCGGCGGACCGCTCCGCCTGCCACCCGAAAATTTGGCCCGTCGGGGGAGAGCCTCGCCGAATCCCCGACAATCTCGGTGAAGCCGAAGCCCTTCCGCTTCAGGAGTCGCTGGGCGATCGAATCGGGCGGAGGGAAAGTGACGGTGGGGCCGAGCGGAAGGCCGAGGCGCTTGGCCGCGGCCGAGTCGAGCGACTTGGCCGACGGAGGGCGTCGCGTGGTGTCCTGCGCCCCCGGGGGCGCCCGGCCACTCTTGGGCGGCGCGCCGGTGACCTGCGCCTGGAGTCCATGTGGCAGTCCCGCCAGCGCCAGCAGCACGATACCGGCGATCGCGGCGTCCCGCAGCCGCTTGCGCCGGGCCAAGATGTACGAGCCGGCGACACCGAGCTCGTAGAGCAACAGTAGCGGAATGGTGAAGACGATCATCGAGAAGACGTCGGTGCCAGGTGAGAGAATCGCACCCAGGAAGAAGTTCACGATGATGGCGTAGCGACGGAGCGAGTTGTACTTCTGGTACGACATGACCCCGATCCAGGCCAGCAGGACCATCACCAGCGGCAGTTCGAACGAGATACCGAAGGCCAGGATCACCTGCATCACGAAGGAAAAGTATTCATCCGTCGTGATCAGCGGGGAGAAAGTCCCCGGCATGAAGTTCATCAGGAAGTCGAGACCCATTGGGGTCACGTAGTACCAGCCGATGGCTGCGCCAATAAAAAACAGGATGAAGCCGGCGAGCATCGCGGGGATCATCGCCTTCTTTTCCCTGGTGTAGAGCGCCGGCGAGAGAAAGGCCCACAACTGGTAGAGCACGTACGGCGCCGCTGCGGCAATGCCGAAGGTGGCACCAACCTTGAGGACGACCATCACCTGATCCGTCACCCCATGCACCACCAGCTTGTGGTCGGGGAGATAGGGCGCGATCGGCGCGGCGATGATCTGGATCAAGTTGAAGTGGACCGTCGCCCAGAGCCCCAGACCGACGCCAATGACGATGGCCAGCACCGCACGCAAGATGCGGAAGCGCAATTCCTCGAGGTGGTCGAGGAACGGCATCTCGCCGGAAGGTCGTTTCATGGGGAGGTCAGCCCGGGAAGCTACTGCTGACGGATCTTCGCGAGCGCTTGGCCGTATTCGACGCTGTTGGGATATCGCTCGACGATCTGTTGATAGAACGCCTTCGCCGCATCGGTGTTGCCGGCGCGTTCCTCGAGCTGTCCCAGCTTGTACAGCGCCGTCGGTGCAGCGGCTTGCGCCACGGCCGAGGCAGGAAGCTTCAGCACTGCCTGATAGTAGGCCCGCGCCGAGTCTGGCTGTGCCGGTTCGAAGGTCCCGCCGATTCGGATGTACGCCCTGGGCGTGTAGGCCGAATTCGGGAAGCTGTTGATGAGGAGGTGATACGCCTCGCGCGCCGTTTCATTCCGGCCTGCCAGCAGCTCCTGATCGGCTGCCCGATTGAGGGCGTCATCGCTGGCTGCGGCCCCGCCAGTCGAGTCCCCGCCGCTCGCTGCCGACCGGGCCTCCATGTCACTGCGGATCTGGGCGATCTTCTGGGTGGAGACGTTCATCGACTGGGTCAGGATGCTGATGTCCCGGCGGACGTCCTCCACCCCTGCCGCGGCATTGGCGTCCAGCTGACTCAACCGCGTCTGGAGCGTCGCGGTCGCGGAGAGCAGCGAGTCCATCAGCGTTTGCTGATGCGCCAAGAGGCGCCCCAGCTCCGCCGCCCGGGCGGAATCCGCTCGGTGTTGTTCGGCCTGGCCAATCAGGACCTGCGTTTCGACTCGGCGCACCTGTCCCGGGGTGGCACAAGCCACCGCCCCCACCATCAGACCAAGGAAGATGCGCCGAAGGCGGTTCATGGCTGCAACAGGACCTGGCCGCCCGCAGTCACCTCGAATTCGTCACGGCGATTGGCCGCCCACGCCATCTCGTTGGACGAGGGGTCGATCGGCTTCTCCCGACCCAGCGAGGAGACGTCGATGCGCGAAGCGTCGATGCCGGCCCGCACCATGTACTCCTTGGCGGCGGTCGCGCGCTTCATGCCGAGGGTGATGTTGTAGTCATCGGAGCCGCGCTCATCGCAGTGTCCCGTGACGCGAATGCGGGCCGCCGGATTCTTCCGGAGGATCGCGATCTTGGCGTCGAGGATGCCACGATCCTGGTCACGAACCGCCGCCTGATCGTATTCGAAATGGATCCGCTCTCCGAGCGAGGCGGTCACCCGATCGGTGATCTCCCTGGAGGACGGGCCCGTCGGCGTGGTCGATGACGTGGTTGGCGTGGTCGTCGACGTGTTGGTCTGGGTCGGAGCCGCCGTACTCGTGATCGGCGTCGCCTCCGTCACGGGGGGCTTCTTGTGGCAGGCAGTCATGGTGGTCGCAAGCCCGAGCAGGGCCACGACGAGGGTACGCTGGGTCATTGCGGTCCTCCGTTTCGAGGGTTCGTGGCGCCGAGCGCCGGAGACCACGCAGGGTACGTGGTGGAGCCAGGGGTGATCAATGGTCGACTGGCCTGGGTCAGAATGTCGAAAATCATCAACTGTTCCCGACCCGATCGATTGGTCTTCACTACCAAGTGCCGGGAATCCGGCGCCCAACTCGGGGTGTCGTTCAGCCCCGACGCCGCGAGCACGGTGGTCCGCCCGCTGGCGATGTTGTACAGCCGAACCTGCCGACCGCCGCCCTGTACATCCTGCGAATAGGCGATGGTGCTTCCATCCGGCGACCACGCGGGGGCGCCCGCACTGCCCAACCCCGTTTCGGGAATCACCAGCACCGACGGTAGCGACCCATCCCGGTCCATCACCCAGATCTGTCGGGATCCGGCCCGGTTGGTGACAAAGGCTATCCGTGCGCCGTTAGGAGAATAGGTGGGGTGAATGTTATCCGCAAACCGCGTCGGGTTCTTCTGCTCCTCGCAGCAGATGGTTCCGGAAATCTCGACGGTCCAGATGTTTGCACCTTTTTCGGCGTCCCGCTGAAAGGCAAGGGTTTGCCCATCCGGCGCGAAGGCCGGCGAGGAGTTGTTGCTCTTGGACTGGACCCGATTTCTGGTCCCCGTCTTCAGGGTCTGCAGCCAGAGGGTCCAGACCCCATCGCTGTATTCCGAGTAAGCAATTCGCTCGCCATCGGGACCCCAAGCAGGGGTGATGTAAAAGTAGGGCCCGGCGCGAGTCACCGGCACCAAATTCTGGCCGTCGGAGTCAATCCGCCAGATGCGGTCATCATCACCGCGCTTGATCTTCATCATGACGCGTGTCGCGGCGATGCCCTTCCCTTCACCAGTCCAGCTCTGGATCTCGTCACTCAACTGATGGATCGCCAGGCGGGAATCACCTTCACCACGGATGTCGAGCGCGCGGGTGGCGTCCTGCACCAGCACGCCGGTGACGAGGTTGTAGAGCCGCGACTGCACGCCGCCGGGCGCCGGAGTCAGCACCACGCCCCAGCGGATGCCGATTCCCTTGAGGGCGTCGATCGTGAGCAGTGCCCCGTTGGTGGAGTCCGGCACGAACGCCGCCTCATAGTGATCGGAATTCGCCAGCAGGTCGCGCTCGACAATCTTGCGCACGGAGTCGAGTCCGGGCGCGCCAATGACGATCATCCCGGGACGCGCGCCACCGCCGTAGGTGATGCCCAGCGCTACCCGCTTGATGGAGCTCGAATCCTGGGCGAGCGCCGCGGTCACGGCACCCGCCGTCAGCACCACGCCGACCACCGCCCCGCGGAGGAGTCGGTTCACGGCTTCCTCGGTGCGAAGGAGAAAGAGATCGGCAATGCATCACTCGGCCACATCGCCGGGAGCGGAGGGAGGACCTTGGCCTTGGCCATCTCGGTGACGGCACTCTTCGCCGCCAGATTGAAGGGCGGCCAGCGCGAGGATTTCAGCATGACAATATCCGTGATGCTCCCATCGCGGTGAATGGTGAAGCCGACCATCGCCTCGAGTCCTGCGGGCCAATCCTTGTCGGCAAAACGCGAGTAGACCTCATTGACGATCTTCGCGAGATATTCGCGATCAGGAAAGTCAAGCCCCGGAAAGGTCTTGGTCAGCACGTCCTGCCCGGTGCCCGGTGCCTCACCGGGCAGCGGGGTCGTGGTGGTCTTTGGCTGCGCCTCCTTGGGCGCGGGCTTGGTGGACGGCACCGCGGTCGGCTTCTTGGCCTCCGGCTTCTTCGCCGGAGGCTTCTTCGCCTTCACTGTCGGCTTCGCCGCTACCACCTTCTCTGGCGCCGGCTGCGGCGGAGCGACCACGGGCTTGGTCGACGCGCCTGCCGACGGCGCGGGCGCCGCGGTGAGGCTCACCGCATAGGTGATCGTCTGCGGCTCGTTGCCCCGATGCCCGGCGAAGAGCAGCGCGCCAACAAAGAGTCCGTGGGCGACCGTCGTGCCGATCACCCCGATCGATGTCGGTGCCCGCGAGACCTCATTCATGGCTTCATCGGCTCTGCGACAAGGCCGAGCTGCAGCTTGTGCTCGTTCAGCACGCCCATCACCCGGGTCACGACGCCGTACGGCACCGAGGCGTCCCCCCGGATGGAGGCAGTCTTGGGATGCACGTTTGCGATCACCACCCCGATGCTTGCGCGAAACGCGTCGAAGCTCATCAGCTTGGGCGAGTCGCCGATCGAGATCATCCCCTTGCTGGTGATGCTGATGTTGAGCACGTCCTCGGTCTCGATCGGTCCCACCACGGACTTGGGCAACTCGACTTTGACGCCGCCACTCATGATCGGTGCCGTGATCATGAAGATGATCAACAGCACCAGGATCACGTCGACGAGGTTGATGATGTTGACCTCGGCGTTGAGGTGCCGAGCCCGCCGCATCCGTCCGAGTCCGCCGAATCGCGCCATGCTACAGGCGACCCTCACGCCCGAGGGCGCCGATGGTTCCCTGGGCGAGCCGCTCGAGTTCCCCCTCGAATCGCTGCGCCCGTGCGGTGAAGACGTTGTACGCCACGACCGCGGGAATCGCAGCGGCGAGGCCGGCCGCCGTTGCAATCAGCGCGTCGGCAATATTCGGACCCACGGCCGAGAGGTTGCTCGCGTTTCCCTGCCCGATATTGAGGAACGCGTTGACAATGCCCAGCACCGTACCGAGCAGGCCGAGGAGCGGTGCGGTCGCAGCCACCGTGGCGAGCATGGGCACCATGCGGCCCACCTCATCGACTTCTTTGCCCACTTCGCTCTCGAGTGTCATCGACAGCGCCTCGAGCTGGGTGAGCGAAAGCCCAGTCCGCTCGACGCCCTGCCGGGTCATCGTCTCCTGCAGGTCGGTGAGGAACGCGGTGGTGCAGCGGACGATCGCCCCGAAGGGTGACGTGCCGATGGTCGAAACCGCCAGCTCCCGTTCGTCCATCCCGCGGGTGCGGAGCATCGCCTGGTCAAAGCTGCGCCGCTGGGCGCGCAGCCGGCGGAACTCCCACCACTTCACGGCGATGATGTACCACGAGATGACGGAGAAGACGGCGCAGATCAGCAGGACGACCTGCGTCTCGATCTTGGCACCAATGATGAGGTCCAGAAATCCCTTGGCGGATTGGCCGGTGTCCGGCGCCGACTGCATCACGACCGGGACCCTTCGAACCAGCCGGCGAGCGCCTTCATGCCGTCATCGAAGGTGACCTCAGGTGTCCAACCCAGTTCGCGGCCCGCCTTGGACACGTCGAGGCAGGAGCGGAAGAGCTCGCCCGGCCGCGCGGCGGCGTACTCGATCACGGGAGTCTTTCCGAGCGCACGACCGACATGGGCGGCCAGCTCGTTCACCGTGGTCTCCTTGCCGGTGGCGATGTTGAACGCCGGACCGTCGAGGCGAGTGCCCCGGGTGATCGACGCCGACGCCGCGAGCAGGTTGGCCCGCGCGACATCCTTCACGAAGACGTAGTCACGAGTCTGGGTGCCATCGCCAAAGACGGTCAACGGTTTTCCCTCCAGCAGGCGGGAGACGAAGATCGACACGACCCCGGCTTCCGACTTGGGGTCCTGTCTGGGACCGTAGACGTTCGAGTAGCGCAGGGCCACACCCTCGAAGCCATTCAGCTCGCCCAGCACGCGGAGATAGTGCTCACCGGCGAGTTTGCTGACGCCGTACGGCGAGATCGGCAGATTCGCCGTCGGTTCAGGCGTCGGCAGCAGTGCGGGGTCGCCATAGACCACACCACCGCTCGACGCGAAGATCACCCGCCGGGTTTTCCCCGCGGCCGCACCGGCGAGCATGTTCGCAAAGCCGACCAGGTTGATCGAGGCGTCGAGCGCCGGTTCCGTCACGCTCACGCGGACGTCGATCTGGGCCGCCTCATGAATGATCACGTCGAAGTGGCCATCGGCGGCCACCTCGAACGCCTGCCGATCGCGGACATCGGCCTTGATGAACGTCGCGCCAGCCGGCACCTGCTCCTGCTTGCCGCGCGACAGGTCATCGAGGCAGGTGACCGACCAACCGGCTCCCTGGAAGGCTTCGGCGATGTGCGAGCCGATGAAGCCGGCGCCACCGGTGATCAGGACTGAACCGCTCATGTGAGATCTCCGCGGCGGACGCCAAAGGCGCCCGCCGTCAGGGTTTACGAGAATGTGGGAGGAAGATAGTCGAGCGAGGGGCCGCGCTTCAGTTGGGCAGGGTCGCCACCCGTACGGCGGGGGTTCCCATCACGATGGTCGGGTCGGAAATCCGGTAGAGCCGGACGGTGCTGCTCTTGGCGCCAAGGTGGACTACCTGGCCAATCGCCAGCCCCTTGTCGATCGTGTCCGCGCCGTTGAGCCGGGGGCCAGGGTGACCCCGGAACTCGATGTAGTCGCCAAGTCGCAGGCCGGCATTGCTCCCGATATCGATGAAGAGCTGGCTCCCCAGTTGGCGCGGATTGCCCTGCTCCTCGCCAAAGAGGAAGTTGCCGGTCGGGCCATCTGCCTTCACTGGGTCGCTGTTGTTGGCCGTCGGCGTGGGGCCCATCGGCAGGGTGACCTGCCCCGCGCGAATCGGCCCGTAGCTGGCGATCACCAGGGCCTCGGTCTGGCGGGGAGTGCTCGCGCCGACCAGCGCGAGTCCGGTGGGAACCACCATCTCCCCCCAACCCCTCGCCGCCGGGGTCACGGCTGCGAGAACGACGGTGTCCCCGCGCTGATAGGCTGCCCCGGCCGGCGGCAGCAGGCCGATCGTCCTCCCCACCATGACCATCTCGGCCGACTGGTGGGCCACCACCGCCGCCTGGCTGACCGGACCGAGCACTCGGCCGTACGGCATCGGCTGCATTTCGGTGAGGAAGGCGGCGGAGTGCAGTTCACCAGGCCGGAGCGGTGCGAAGACGTCGGAGCGGTCTGAACTGGAGGTCGCGGACATTCGGGGCGTCATTGGGGCACTGACTTGGGCGCCGAGGGGCGCGGCTGCCAGCAGGGCGAGCACAGTGAGGGTCGATCGCATTGCGGTACCTCCCGGTGGGTCGGATGGAGGGAAAGCTAATGGATCGGTAGTATCGGACGGGGCCGGAAAAGGCAGACGGCCCCCGGTGAATGGCGGGCCGTCTGCTAGCATTTTCCTGCCGCGGTACCTCAGTGATCAGAACGGCAGATCATCATCATCGGCATCGAGCGCCTCGGGCACCTCGTCGAGCGAGGTGTCCTTCTTGGCACCCGCCGCGGCCTTGCCGCTCGGGGCGCGCGCGCCGCTCCAGCTGCCACCACCGCTACCGCCGCCATCGGAATCGCCCTTGCCGGAGAGCAGAATGATCTCGCGGGCGCGAATCTCGGTGGTGTACTTGGTCTGGCCGTCCTTGTCCTGCCACGAGCGATATTCAATCTCGCCCTCGACGTAGAGCTTGTCGCCCTTTTTGCAATACTTCTCGACCACGTCGGCGAGCTGCTGCCCGGTCTTGTTGTTCCAGCAGATGATCCGATGCCACTCAGTCTTCTCCTGGCGTTGGCCATCGGCGCCCTTCCACTGGCGCCCGGTGGCGAGGGAAAGCGTGGCCACGCGGGCGCCATTCGGGGTCGCGCGGACCTCCGGATCGGCGCCAAGATTGCCCAGCAGGATCACCTTGTTGAGACTCTTGCTCATTGCATTGCTCCAGCGTCAGTCAGACGGAATAGATGCTCCAGTGAACACGGGAAAGTTCTCCCCGTTCCCAGCGAAGCCCGGCATCGGATCAGCGCAGCGGTGGCTCCGCCAACGCGTTGGTGGACAGCGCTCGACGGAGGACCATGGCGTCCTCCACCGGCCGACGATAATAGCTCCTCCGTCGCCCGACAGCGACGAAGTTGGCGGCGTGGTACAGCGCGAGGGCGCCCTCGTTGGAGGGGCGGACCTCCAGCCACACCGAGAGGACCCCCTGTGCCCCCATCTCCTCCAGCGCCTGCTCCAGCAGCCGCCGACCAAGGCCCTGGCGCCGCCACTCGCTCCCCACCGCCACGCTCAGGACCTCGGCCTCATCCAGCACCACCCGGGCGAGCAGATAGCCGGCCAGCGCCCCGAACCCGTCCTCCGCCACCAGCCCGATGGTGTGGGCCTCGCCGAGCGACTCGGCGAGCTGTCCCGCTGTCCATGGGTCGGTGAAGGAGGCGTCCTCCAGGATCACCAACCGCCCCAGGTCAGCGAGCGATGCCGGGCGTATGTGGCAGAGCTCGTCCATGCCTGCGCTCCCAGACCGCCTGTGCTTCGGCAGGGCGACCATACTCGGGTTCCCACCTCTCGGGCGCCACCACGGGTGTGGTGCCACCCGGGCGGTCGGCCAGCTGCAACAAATATCGCGCGTCGGGCAGCGCCTCGTCCCCGCCGATCACGACGCGCCCGGTGATTTCTGCCACCGCGGCCGCGATCGCCGGCGGCACCGTGCCGACCACCCGGTCGATCGCGCCGAAGTCGAGCAGCGCCTCGGGACGCATCGCCCTGGGCGCCCCCCCCACCGACTCTACCCCATGCGCGCCGAATCGCCAACAGCCGGCATACACGTCGCCACGCAAGGCATCACTCAATCCGACGATCACATCCCCTTCCCCCTCGTGTGCCGCCGCTCGCACCAACAGCGAGGGGGCAGTGCGCCACTCCACCGGGCGGTGCCAGACGATCGCCTTCGCCACGGACGTCGCCACGCGCAGCCCGGTGAACGAACCGGGCCCATCACCGGTGATCAGCCGCTCGGCATCGGTCACCTTGGCGCCGAGCTCGGCGAGGACGGCATCGAGCAGGGTGAGGATGGCCGTCGCATGTCCGCGTGCGCCATCGAGATGCCGCGATGCGACGCGCTCGCCGTCGGTGGCCGCAACGGTGCACCGATCACTCGCCGACTCGAGGGCGAGGGTGATCACCGGACGTCCATGACACGATGGTCCGCGTCGACCGCCGTGAGCGAAATGGTGTGCGTCGGGGCCGGGGCCCACGCGCCAGCGCGTTCCGGCCACTCGATCAGGAGCAGGTCGGCCGCCACCAGTGTCGCCCAGTCGAGATCGATCGCCTCCTCCGGGTCGCGCAGCCGGTAGCAGTCCACATGGTAGACATCACCGCTTGGCCCTTCATAGTGGTGGACCAGCGCATAGGTGGGCGAGTTGGCGGACCCGTGCACGCCGCGACCGCGGGCGATAGCGCGGACCAGCGTGGTCTTCCCTGCCCCCAGGCCGCCGACCAGCCACACCACGCTTCCGGTCGGGAGTTCCCGGCCGAGTCGTGCGCCTTCCTCGAGCAGCGCCGCCTCGGAGAGTGGGGGCACCGTCACCGCCGCGACATCCTCGGAGCGGGTCGTCGGACGTTGGGCGCGTCGGCCGAGCGGAGATCGTTGAGCTGGTCGCGCAGCATGGCCGCCATCTCGAACTCGAGATTGGCCGCCGCCTGGCGCATCTGCTGCTCGATCGCGGCGATCGCCGCAGCGCGTTGCGCCGGATCATGGAGATCGACCTCGGTGGTCGTGAGCTTCTTGTCGCGACGCATCTCGGTGCGGTCGGTGCGCTGGTCCGCGACGTTGGTGGAGAGTCGCACCTCATCGAGTGACTTCACAATCGACATTGGGGTGATGTTGTGCTCGATGTTGTAGGCACGCTGAATTTCCCGGCGGCGACTCATCTCATCGAGCGCTCGCTGCATCGAGCCGGTCATCTTGTCGGCGTAGAGGATCGCCTTGCCTTCGACATTCCGCGCGGCACGCCCCACGGTCTGGATGAGCGAACGATCGCTCCGCAGGAAGCCCTCATGGTCGGCGTCGAGAATCGCGACCAGCGATACCTCGGGAAGGTCGAGCCCCTCGCGCAGCAGGTTGATGCCGACCAGCACGTCGAAGTCGCCGAGGCGGAGCCCGCGCAGGATCTCCACACGCTCGATGGCGTCGATCTCGCTGTGGAGGTAGCGCACCCGCACGCCCGCCTGCTGCAGGTAGTCGGTGAGATCCTCCGACATCCGCTTGGTGAGCGTGGTGACCAGCACCCGCTCCCGCCGCGCAGCGCGCAGGCGAATCTCGCCCAGCAGGTCATCCACCTGCCCCTTCACCGGGCGAATTTCCACGAGGGGATCGATCAGGCCCGTGGGGCGGATGATCTGCTCCACCACGTTGCCCTTCGACAGCTCAAGTTCGAGTGCGCCGGGCGTCGCCGAGACGGTGATCATCTGCGGCGAGAGCTCCATGAACTCCTCGAAATGCAGCGGCCGATTGTCCAGCGCGCTCGGCAGACGGAAGCCGTATTCGACCAGCGTGGTCTTCAGGGCGCGGTCGCCGTTGAACATCCCGCCGATCTGCGGCAGCGAGACATGCGATTCGTCGACCACGACCAGGAAGTCGGCCGGGAAATAGTCGAAGAGGCACGCCGGTCGCTCACCCTGAACGCGGCTCGACAGGTGGCGCGAATAGTTCTCGACGCCGGCACAGGTTCCCACCTCGAGCAACATCTCGATGTCGAACGTGGTGCGTCCCTCCAGCCGCTGCGCCTCCAGCAGCTTCCCCGCCATGCGCAACTCGCGCAGCCGCTCGGCCAGCTCCTCGCGGATCAGCCCGACCGCGCGCTCCACCGTGGGGCGCTCGGTCACGAAATGCTTCGCCGGGTAGATGGCGGCGCGGTCGAGCTGCGCGATGGCGTTGCCGCTCACGGGGTGGAAGCGGGTGATCCGCTCCACCTTGTCGCCCCACAGCTCCACCCGCACCCCCTGCTCGTCGTAGGCCGGGAAGATCTCCACCGTGTCGCCACGGACCCGAAAGGTGCCCGGCTCGAACGAGGCATCGTTGCGCTGGTATTGAATGCCCACCAGATCGCTGAGGATGCCCTCCCTGCCCCGCTCGTCACCGACAGCAATGCCCACCATGAGCGCACGGTACGCCGCGGGATCGCCGAGGCCGTAGATGGCGGAGACGGTCGAGACGATCACCACATCATCGCGCTGCATGAGGGAGGAGGTGGCACGCAGCCGGAGCCCCTCGAGATCCTGATTGATCGACGCGTCCTTCTCGATGTAGACGTCGGTCGAGGGAACGTACGCTTCGGGCTGGTAGTAGTCGTAGTACGACACGAAGTATTCCACCGCGTTGCCTGGCAGAAATTGCTTCATCTCACCATAGAGCTGTGCCGCGAGCGTCTTGTTGTGCGAGAGAATGAGCGTTGGCTTGCCATACGCGGCGATCACGTTCGCCAGCGTCATCGTCTTGCCGCTGCCGGTGACGCCGAGCAGTGTCTGGTAGCGCTCGCCGCGCTCGAGCCCTGCGGTGAGTTGTGCGATGGCACGCGGCTGATCTCCGGCGGGGGAGAACGGCGCCTTGACCTCGAACTTCGGCATGGCGGCTACTTCACTCCGAGGGCGCGGAGCAGCTTCCGGTGCGCGGGAGCGACCGGCAGGCACGACAACCGACTGATTCGCACCAAGGCAAAATCCGCGAGACCCTTCTCGGCCTTCACGGTGGCGAGCGGAAGGGGAGTCTTGAGCGGCTTGACCGGTTCGATCTCGATCACGACGCGCCGCGGGTCATCGCGCTTGGGATCGGCATAGGGGCCGCGCACGATCTTGGCGATGCCCATGATGGCGCGGTCATCACCCGAGTGATAGATGATCGCCTCATCACCCGCCTGCATGGCGCGCAAATGGATCAACGCCGTGGCGTTCGCCACCCCGTCCCAGACGGTGTGGCCGTCGCGGACCAAGTCGCTCCAGCTGTAGGTGGAGGGTTCGCTCTTCAGCAGCCAAGAATTCGGCATACCCGAAGATACACCGATAGCCGCCACACGCCAAGCCGCCTCCATGTACCTGAAATCATGGCCCTGCGGCCGCCTCGCGCCGTTCGACCGTGGCCACACCCTTCACCCGGCGGATCGCCCGCAGCACCTTGGCGAGGTGCGGCAGGTTGTCGACCTCGACGAAGACGGTCCCGAAGATCGATCCGTCCTTGGAGTGGAGGTCAGCGCCCCGGATGTTGGTGCCGGTCTGCGAAATGGTCTGCATGATGTCGGCGTAGAGTCCGCGCCGATCCTCGCCCGTCACCACCAAGCGCACCGCGAAGGTCTCGCCGCTCTGCTCCTGCCAGTCGATCTCGACCCGCCGCCCCTCGCCCTCGAGCGTGAGCAGGTTGGGGCAATCGGCGCGATGGATGGAGATGCCCCGCCCCTGCGTGACATAGCCGACCACCGGATCGCCGGGCACCGGCTGGCAACATTGGGCGTAGCGGATCATCAACCCATCGACGCCCTGGATCTTGATCCCCCGCCCCAGGCGAATCCGGTCGATCACTCGACCGAAGACCGTCGGCGGCTTTTCCTGCAGCGACTCCGAGGGGAGTTCAGGGAACAGTCCGCGCATCACCTGACCGAGTGCCAGGTCGCCGCGGCCGAGAGAAATTTCAAGCGCGTGAGCATCCTCAAGATTGAGGGCGCGGGCAGCCTGCTCCATCGCCTCGAGTGTGGGCGCATCAAGCCGACGACGCTTCAGTTCGCGGGTGAGGATCTCGCGGCCGAGCTGGCTCGAGATCGTCTCCTCCTCCTGCCGGATCCACTGCTTGATCTTGCTGCGCGCGCGCCCGGTGCCGACATGACTCAGCCAGTCGCGGCTCGGCTTGGCTTGCGGCGAGGTGAGGATCTCGACGGTGTCGCCGTTCTTCAGTTCGCGATGCAGTGGCGCGATGCGGCCGTTGACCTTGGCGCCCGAAGTGTGCAACCCGACGTCGGTGTGCACGTGGAAGGCGAAGTCGATCGCCGTGGCGCCCTTGGGCAGTTGCTTGACGTCGCCCTGCGGCGTGAAGACAAAGATTTCATCGTGGTAGAGGTCGACCTTGAGGAATTCGAGGAACTCCTCCGGCGTGTGACTCTCCTGCTGCAGCTCCAGAAGTTGGCGGAACCAGCCAAGCTGGCGACCGAGATCGTCGCCGTCTTCCGACGTCTTGTAGAGCCAGTGTGCCGCGATCCCGTACTCGGCCGTCCGGTGCATCTCCTGGGTGCGGATCTGCACTTCGAACAGCTGACCGCCGGGGCCGAAGATGGTGGTGTGCAGTGACTGGTAGCCGTTCGACTTGGGGCTGGCGATGTAATCCTTGATCCGTTCCTGCAGCGGTGTCCAGACATGGTGGATCAGGCCGAGGACGTGATAGCACTCCGGCACCGTGCGGACGATGACCCGCATCGCCATGAGGTCGTAGATCTCCTCGAATGGCTTGTTGCGTTTCTTCATCTTCTGGTAGATGGAGTAGAGATTCTTCGGCCGACCGCTGACCTCGAAATTGGTGAGGCCGGCGCGCTTCAGCTCCGCCTCAAGCGGCGCCTTGAGCCGGGCGATCGCCAGCTCGCGTTCGGCGCGCTTGGCCGCCACCTGGGTGGCGAGGGCCGGATATTCCTCCGGCTCGAGAAACTTGAAGGCCAGATCTTCCAGCTCCGCCTTGACGTTCGCCATGCCGAAGCGATGGGCGAGCGGGCCGTAAATCTCGCGCGTCTCGGTGGCAATGCGGTTGCGGCGCTCGGCCGGGAGGTGCTCCAGCGTGCGCATGTTGTGGAGGCGGTCGGCGAGCTTGATGATGATGACGCGGGCATCCTTCGCGACCGAGAGCAGCAGCTTGCGGTAGTTCTCCGACTGCTCCTCGGCGGAGGAGCGGAAGGAGAGGTGCGAGATCTTGGTGAGGCCGTCGACCAGTTCCGCCACTTCGGCGCCGAACTCGCGGGCGATGTCGTCGGAGGTGACGCCCGAGTCTTCCACCACATCGTGCAGCAGCGCCGCACAGATCGAGGTGGTGTCCACCAGGAAGCCGGCCAGGATGGTTGCGACGGCGATCGAGTGTTCGACGAAGTCCTCGCCGCTCATCCGCTTCTGGCCGCGGTGCGCCTCGGTGGCATAGCGCAGCGCCCGTTCGATCACGGGAATGTCGAGCCGGTCCGCGTGCCGCTCCAGCACGGAGAGGAAGGCGGGGCTCAGGTCGGCCAGTTGGGTGATCGACGCAGGCGTCACAAAAGTCCGGCGGTGGCAAACGAGAGATAGCGGTCGCCGGCGACGATCACATGATCGTAGACCGGCAGGTCGAGCAGTTGGCCGGCAGCCACCAGTTGCCGGGTCACCGCACGATCCTCCGCCGAGGGGGTCGGATCCCCACTCGGATGGTTATGCACCAGGATGATCCCTGCGGCCGCCTCGGCGATGGCGGCGCGGAAGACCTCCCTGGGGTGCACCAGGGAGCTGTCGAGTAGGCCCCGGGTCACCAGGACGTCCCGCAGCACCTGCGAACGGGTGTCGAGCGCCAACAGGTGGAATTCCTCGACCTGAAGGTCCCTGAGCCGACCGCCAATCAGCCGAACGACATCTCCCGGTTCGGCAATCCGGGTCGGTCCCGGTCGGGCCTCTCGGGTCATCCGCGACGCCAGCTCGAACGCCGCCAGCAGCCGGGCGCCCTTGGCCGGCCCCACGCCCGGCGTCCGCAGCAACTCGCTCGGCGGCCGGGCCGCGAGGCGACGAAGCACTCCGTCGCCCACCGACAGGAGGTGGGCGGCGACGCCGAGGGCGTCCATTTCGGCATTTCCCGTCCCTAGCAGGATGGCGACAAGCTCCTGCGCCGTCAACGAGGCGGCCCCAAGACGCCAGAGGCGTTCGCGGGGAAGATCCATCGGAAGTGTTGTGTCCATCGGGGCAAATTCGTCCTCACCGAGCGGCGGGAGCGGTGCCGGAGAGCGCTCGATGGAACGAAAAGTGAGGAGCGAGGAGGGAGAAGCGAGAACGCTGGAGGGAGGAGGAGGGAGAGCAAAGTCCAGCAACTCGCTGAAGCGATGCAGGCCGTCGCTCCCCGCCCCATCGCGTTGTTCGGTGCCTCGGCACCCCGGTTGGGATGATTGCGGTTGAGGCACCTCGGTCCAGACTGTCTTGGTGTCGACCCCTTGCGAAACCCCTGCCGCCGAGCCGAGTGTATGGGCATGCCCGCGTTGCGAATGCCAGATTTCTGGACGGCCGAAATGGTCCAGGCCATGCCCGCGGACGGCATGCGCCACGAGACGGTATATGGCGAGCTGTTCGTGAGCCCGTCCCCGCGATTGTGGCACGAGCTGGTTGCCGAGCGACTGCAACGACATCTCTCAGCCTACCTCACGGTGGAACCGGTTGGGCTCTCGTTCAAGCCGATCGCGGACATCTCCTGGGGATCCGACGTGCTGGTCCAGCCCGACATCTTTGTTGCTCCATTTGAGGAAGTCCGGACGCTCGACTGGTCGCGGGTCAAGTCACTCCTCCTGGTCGCGGAAATTCTTTCACCGTCCACGGCGCGGGCGGACCGCTTCGCCAAGCGCATTCTCTACCAGCGCGTCGGGATTCCTTGCTACTGGGTGATTGATGCCGATCGCCGCCATGCCGAGGTGTGGACTCCGGCGTCCATCACTCCAACCATCGAGCGGACCCGGCTCACTTGGCGACCCGAGGGGGCGGCCACGGCGTGTGTGATCGAGCTGGCGGAGTTGTTTCGGGAGGTGTAGCAGGGTCATCCTGAGTGAAGCAGCCCGCCGGGCTGCGGAGTCGAAGGACCTCGGCATCGTAGCACGCGACCGAGGTCCTTCGACTGCGTGACCGCGTGGCGGTCACTTCGCTCAGGATGACAGATGGCCTAGTGCAGCAACTCGCTGAACAAATGCATCCCATCGTTCTCGCCGACCAGAACAACGTTGCTTGCCGGTGAGAGCTTGGCCGACAAGTAGAGCTTCTGGTCGGTGCGCACCAGGGTGACTGCCCCGGTCGTAAGCGAGACGGTCCAGAACGCCGACACGCGCTTCAGTTGTCCGGTTGCGGTGGTGGTGTCCTCGGAAGAGAGCACCAAGCAGAGATCTCCGCGACAGGAGACATCGTCGATGTG
>JBBRBZ010000001.1:0-75528 GCA_038205305.1 Gemmatimonadales bacterium | reverse complement strand
CGGCGGCCGTCGCCACCGAGGTGCCCCCGAACTTCATGACGATCATGACCTCGCTCCCCCCAACAGCGTCAGAGACAGCCGCTCATAAAGCGAGACTCCTTCGAGCAAATCGGCCTTGGCAATATGCTCGCGATCGGTGTGCGCTACATGAATGGAGCCAGGCCCGAGTTGATAGCCAACACCCCACGCCGCGAAGAATGGCAGGTCGGAGGAGAAGGCGACGGCCGTCTCGGCCCAGCCATCGAGTGATGGCGCGCGATGGGCGGGAATCTCAAGCGGAAAGTCGACGGTCACGTCATTGCCGGCGGCCGCCGTCACGGCGTCCCGCACCGGGGCCGCATTTCCAACCAGACGGATGAGCAACTCGGCCCGCGCCGAGGGAGCAAGGACGTTGGGGGCCTCACCACCGGCAATGCGACCGATGTTCAGCGTCGAGGGGCCGAAGAGCGGATCGATCGGCAACACAATTCGACGGATGCGTTCGAGGGCGTCAAGTAGATGGTCGATGGCCGTGTCGCCCAGTTCGGGGTAGCCCGAGTGACACGCCCGCCCCGTGGCGGTGAGCATCACACGCAGGGCGCCCTTCTGGGCCACCACCAGCCGATTTTCGGTGGGCTCGCAATTGATGAGGAAACGTCCCTTCGGCTCCAACATCTCCGCCGCGACGGCACCGTCCGATCCATCTTCCTCGCCCACCACGAAAAGCAGCGCCACCCGATCCTCACCGGCTTCGTGCAGCCGCTCGGCGGCGGCGATCATCGCGGCGGCCAGTCCCTTGGCGTCACAGGTGCCGCGGCCGTACAGCGTGGTCGCATCCTCGCGAAAGGGCACCGCGGGCGGAACGGTGTCCAGATGCGTGGAGAGAACCACGACGGGCGTGGCCCGGCGAGCATAGATGTTGTCGCGACCATCGGCGACCGGCTGGCACGTCACGGAATAGCCCAGATCGTGGAGGTAGTCCGCGAGCCAGCCGCACACCGCCTGTTCCTGGCCGGTGGGCGAAGGGATTTCCACGAGCTGCCGGGTCAACGCGATCGGATCGATCATGGAAAACAACCGTAGCGGAGCCTTCCCCGCCAAACAAGGCGGACGGCGGCGGCCTCCCCCCTTTCGGCGGCAGGCCGTCGGCCCGTAACTTGGGGGGTGGCGTGGTGGCAGAGCGGTTGAATGCACCGGTCTTGAAAACCGGCGGGCCCGTGAGGGTCTCGTGAGTTCGAATCTCACCCACGCCGTGGCACCAGTTCTCTCCAACCAGGCGGTCTCGATGCGCGCTGCGTTCCTGATGGTTCCCTTGGCACTTCTGGCCGCTCCGGTGGCCGCCCAGGGCTTTGAAGGCACCGTCACCATGAATGTCCCGGCGGCGGGCGGTGCAATCAACGACATGCGGTATTACGTGAAGGGTGGCCAGATGGCGGTCGTTGCCAAGATGGCTGCGGCCTCCGGCCCGATGGCGGGGATGGAAGTGCGGATGATCATGGACATGAAGGCCCGCACTATGACGATGCTTATCCCCCTCACGGGCGAAATGGCGAGCGCGATGGGCGGCATGGGTGGCGGCACCATGAAGGGGTTCAAGCAGGTGACCAGTCTGGACCAGACGATGAAAGACAAGGGCGCTGACGCCGCCGACGTGAAGGCGCTCGGTACTTCCCAGACCATCGCCGGTCACAAGTGTGATGATTACCAGATCACGAGCAAGGACGCCGTGACGCTGATGTGTCTCAGCAATGACATGGGCGCCTTCGCTTTCGCCAGCGCTGGCCTCGGCGGACGTCGTGGTGGGGCGACTGCGCCGGCCTGGGCGAATTTCTTCGCCAAGAATCCTGGCTTCCCGCTCAAGGTCTGGGACAAGGATGGCAAGGTGACACTGGAAGTCACCAAAATTGAGAAGGGTCCCGTCGATCCGTCGCTGTTCCAGATTCCCGAAGGCTACACCGACCCGAAGGGGATGTTCGGTGGCCGCGGCGGCGGCGGAGTCTGACCGTTCCCGTGCAACGAGTTCGACGCAACTTCACCATGACCGCCGCCCTGGCGGTCATGGTTGCTTGTGGCCGTAGCAGTGACGCGCCAAGTGTGGCAAGCACTCCGTTTCTCGACCCCGAAGGGCACCCGATCACCGTCTCGCCGCTGCCCGTGCAACGGATCGCCTCCACCACCCAGCTGGCAACCGAATGGGTGGTGCTGCTCGGCAAGGCCAATCTGCTGGTCTCGCGGACCGACTTCGACCGCGAACCTGAACTCGCGTCACTACCCTCAATTGGCGGCGGTCTCGATCCGTCGGCCGAGGCGATCGCCGCGCTCCACCCCGACGTGGTGATGGGGTGGCATGATCGCTCGTCCACCGACCTGCTCCACACGCTGCGCCCCTTCCATATCCCGGTGATCTCCTTCGAGACCACCGACACGGCCGACGTCTTCGCCAACCTCCACCGCATCGGCATCCTGGTGGGCGAGAGCCGGAAGGCCGACTCACTCGGCGACGCCCTGCGCGCCCAGTTGCGGCAGATCCAGGCGGAGAGCTGCCCTGCGGGGCTCGACCATGCGCCGACGGTCTTCCTCGAGGTGGGCACCGAACCGCCCCTGACCGCCGGCAGTGGTACGTGGATGGGCACCATCCTCGGCGTCGCCTGCCTGCGCAATGTCTTTGGCGACCTCACCGCCCCTTGGCCCCAGGTTTCCCTCGAGGCGATCACTGCCCGGAACCCCGACTGGATCCTCACCTCCAGCGGGAGGACGCCCGGGGCCCGGCTCGCCGAATTGCGGGCCCGGAACGGCTGGCGGGACCTGCCGGCGGTGAAGGCGGGGCGCATTCTGGAGATCCCTGGGGACCTCTTCGCGCGCGGGGGCGCCAGCATCGCGGAGGCAGCCCGAGCCATCGTGGCGGCGCATCGGGCGGCTGGAGGGCGGTAGCTGCGCCCCACTGATGACAGATGGCACCCAGCGGGCTATCTTTGCCCGGCCCAAAGGAGCGATGGCCGAGTGGCTGAAGGCGGCGGTTTGCTAAACCGTTTTAGGGGGGTAACCTCCTAACGAGGGTTCGAATCCCTCTCGCTCCGTGAGAGTCCTGAGTCGTGAGTCATGAGCCGTGCGCTGCCCACCGGGCACCAGCCACGCCTCGAGGCTCACGACTCGTGATTTCCGGCCCAACGAGGATTCCATGACCGCACCCCGCGTCCGCTTCGCTCCCTCCCCTACCGGCTACCTCCACGTGGGCGGAGCCCGCACCGCCCTCTTCAACTGGCTCTTCGCCAAGCACTACCACGGCACCTTCGTGCTGCGGATCGAGGACACCGACAAAGAGCGGAGCACCGAGGCACACACCCAGGTCATTCTCGACGGGATGCGCTGGCTCGGCATCACCTGGGATGAGGGACCGTTCTTCCAGGGGAGTTACGCCGCGCGGCATCGGGCCGACGCCGAACGATTGCTGGCATCGGGGCACGCGTACAAGGACTTCCTCACCGCTGCCGAACTCGATGCCGAGCGCGAGCGCATCAAGGCGAGTGGCGGAGTCTTCCGCTACCATCGACGCAGCATGGAACTTCCGGCAGACGAGCAGGCACGTCGCGAGTCGGCGGGGATGCCCTACGCCATCCGTTTCGCCATGCCTGAGGGGGAGATCGCGTGGGATGATGCGGTGCATGGCAGGATTTCGTGGCAGGGCGCCGACATCGACGATTTCATCATCCTCCGTTCCGACGGCTCGGCGATCTACAACATGGCCGTGGTTTCCGATGATGTCGAGATGAACATCAGCCATGTCATCCGTGGTGATGATCACGTCTCGAACACGCCCAAGCAGATCGCGCTCTACCGCGCGCTCGGCCACGAACCACCGATCTTCGGGCATGTGCCGATGATCCTCGGCACCGACGGGAAGAAACTCTCCAAGCGACATGGCGCCACCGCGGTCGGCGATTACCAGGACATGGGGATTCTTCCCGGAGCGATGCGCAATTTTCTCGCGTTGCTCGGCTGGTCGCCCGGGGGCGATCGCGAGATGCTTACCGAGAGTGAGCTCACCGAATCCTTCTCGCTGGAGCATATCCAGTCCAAGCCGGCGGTGTTCGACACCACCAAGCTGGAGTGGATGAACGGCCAGTACCTCTCGTTGATGGATTCGACCGAGCTGCTCAAGGCGGTCGAACGTCAGCTCGAGCGGATGGGCGTGGCGACCGACGGTCGCAACCTGCTCCCGATCATCAACTCGGTGAAGACCCGCTCACGCACCATCCTGAATGTGGCCGAGCAGGTCGCGGTCCGGGTCGATGGCTCGCGCATCGTTCGTGATGACAAGGGGACCGCGCTGGTGGCGAAGATGGGCGATCGCTTCAGCGGCCATCTCACGCTGGACCACGAGGCGCTGTCGCGCATTCCGGAGTTTGACTGGCTACCCGAGGCGATCGAGGGGGCGCTGCGCACGGTGGCCGAGACCCATTCGCTCAAACTGGGCGATGTCATGCAGCCAATCCGCGTCGCACTCACCGGTGGCACGGTCTCAGAACCCGTGCCGGAGTTGCTGGCGGTGGTGGGGCGGGAGGAGAGCTTGCGCCGCATTGCGGACGCAAGCTCATCCTGAGCGGTCAGCGTTTGAGCGTCGCCACCACCTTTGCAGCCGCGTTCCTCACCTGCGCCTGAGCTGCGGCCACTTCGGCGGTCAGATCGAGATGCGGTAGCGTCATCTCGGGAATCTTCGCGATGGCGCCGACGTAATAGTCGCGCCACGCTTCCAGAATCATCGTCTGGGTCGCGAGATCGGGCTTGTTGGCATCGCCGGCCTCTGGTGACTCCGGAATTCTGCCGATCGGATCCGACACCGTGGCAAGTGCCGCCCGCGACAGCTTCCCCTCGGCCTGCAGTCGGCGTTCCGCAATGCCCGCCATCTCGTTGATCGCCGCACGGGCATACTCCGGCTTGTTCCCTGCCGTGAGGATGAGTGAGGTGGCCAGGGCGCAGTTGCCGACATGCTGCAATTCCGGCGCGCTCACCATGTCGATCCTGTCGAGATCGTCGTGATAGTGCTGATCGGTGAAGTGCCACATCAGCACACCGGGGATGCCGGCGGAAATGTATGGCGTGTGATCGCTGCCACCTTCGTACGGATTCGCCTTGACGACCCAGCTGCCGCCGGTGGCCAGTGACTGATCGACACAGCGCTGCTTGATGAAGTCATTGTAGTAGTGGGGCCAGATGTCCTTGGCGGTCATCGCCTGTCCGGCGCCCCACTCGGTATGCTGATCCTCGCCACGCACCCAGACCTTCGACGGATCGGGCATCTTCTCGATCAGAAAAGTCCCGCCAGTCTTGGCGGTGTTCTCGCCCACCATGTCGAGCGACATCCCCCACTTGATCCCCTTGGCTCGCACCGAATCTTCGGCGATGTAGCGGCGCGTCTGGGTGATCTCCACGCCCCAGAGCATGGTGATGGTGCGACCCGGATTGATCTCCCCCGCCTTGAGCATCACCGCCGCCGTCCGCGCCATCTCGGCGAGCAGCCCCACGCCGGTGGCATTGTCATTGGCGCCAGGCTCCTGAACGTGCGCCGAGTAGACGAAGCGCTCCTTCGGGGCAATGGAGCCGCGGATCTCAGCGACCACGGTCCGCTCCGGACGCGCCTCGAAGACCGACTGCAGCACCACATGCGCCTGCACGGGGCCCTTCGCGAGTGCGGCCTGCAAATGTTCCTTGGCTGCGAGCGAGAGGAAGATGGTCCAGACCTTGTTGACGCTATCGTAGGTCATCGAGCGGAAATTGATGGCGGTGCGATTCTTCGATTGCTGGTTGTAGGCCGGCAGGGTCTGCGCCTGCAGGATGCCGATCGCGCCTGCAGGAGTGCCACCACCTCTCGCGCCACGGGCGCCCCGCCCACCGCCCGCCGTGACATCCATGAAAACGATCTTGCCGTTCACATCGGCGCTGCCAGCCGCGACGATTTCGGCAGTGACTCCGCCCGGGGGCGTCGGCCACGAGTTGGAGGCGAGCATGTTGTGATTGGTGGACCACTGCTCGAGCGGGGCACTCTCGCCGACCAGCGTGATCGACGCATCCAGCGGCGACCAGGCCAGGTTGCGCAACGGCCGGGATTCCATCCGCCAGGTCAGTCGATCGGACGGCTTCGCCAGGTCCTCTCGCACATACCCGGCGGCCGCGAGAAGGTGCGCCACCGTGTCGATGGCCGCATCAAAACCACGACTACCCGGATCGCGATAGAACTGCTGGACGTAGTTGACCGTCGCGAACGCCCGGTCACCGGAGAGGAGCTTGCTGATCGGCCCAGTGATTGCGGCGAACGCGGGATTGGCCCGGGTCGGCGCGGCTTGCTGTGCGGAGCTGAGGGCGGGGACGAGCGAGAGGGCAATCAGGGCGAGCGTCGGGCGGAGAAGAGTCACGCGAACCTCAGGCAAAGGCGCCGGCACGGAAGCGCCAGCAGTGATCGAGAAATTCGTCGAGCCAGCCCCGGGCAATGAACGCATCAACCGCCGCCGCGGTCTCGACGCTGTTCATCCCCCAGAGAGCGGCGCGTTGCGGGCCTTCACGATAATTCGCCTGGATCACCACCTGTTCACGATCGGTCCAGACGGTGGGCAACTCCGAACCGAAGCGGCCGGCAACGCCGTTCACCCCGGGGCCACCAACGGAGATGGTGGGGCTTTCGTGGAAGAGCGCGGTGTCGAACCATGCCAGATCGCTCACCACCAACGCCCTGCGGTACGGATGCCCCGCACCACGCTGGTCGATGGCATTGCGCAGACGTTCGGCCGCACCATGATCGGCGGCACCCGGGGCCAGTTCCCCCGAGATCACCACCAGCACCGTCTCACCATGATCGATCAACTTCATCAACTATGCCCCGAGTCTGGCGCCGTGCGCCGATTCTTTTCGTAGGTCCGCTTCTGTTCCGTCTGCACCCGCAACTCTCCGACGGCTTTCTTGAACTCGTCGTAATTGGCCGACCGACGCGCCGCTTCGAAGAGATCCTCGCGCATCGCGCTCAATTTCTTGTTGTAGTCGGCCATGGTGGGGTTGCCGCCATGAATCGGCAGCAGCGCCAGCAAGGCGGCCGGAATCTTGATCGGTCCGAGGTAGATCCACTTCTGGTCGAGCCCGACCTTCTTGCCGCCAACCGTGGTCACCCAACTGGGCAGCGCCGGCCCTTGTCGGGCGCGCTCCTCGGACATCCGATCAAGATAGCCCTGCACGATCGCAGTCAGGACGCTGTCGGCGATCCGCTGCCGGGAATCGCCGCCGAGCCCGCTGGCGATCTCCTGGGGCGTGATCGGCATCGGCCGTACCCAGAGGGAACCGTTGCCGTAACGCTGGCGAAACGGGCTCCCCGACGGCGCGGCACTCGCGGTGTCCGGCAGGGGCACGGTGGCGATCCCCACCGGGGAGGCGACGCCCGGCGCACCTTGCGGCGCGGTCACTCGAGGCGGGCCGGGGTGGACGGAGATCCCTGCGGCGGTGACGGGTTCGGCTGGCCTCGCCCGCTTGGCCGCTCGCCGCGGGTCATACCGCATGACCACGCTCTCGGCCGGGGCCAGAATCGTGGTCGGGAGCAGCAGACGAAAGCCCTCCGGCGCGCGATTCACGCGGGGTTCGGAGACGAGCAGCACCATCAGCCCAAGCTGCAGCACCGCCGCCACCAGCCAGACGCCCCAGGGAGATCGGGGCTCTGGCGGCAGCGTAAAACGTGGTTCAGGCCTTGCCCGCACCGCGACTTCCTTCGCACACAGCGAGTGTGCGCCCCAGTCGTGTCACGGCCTCGCGCAGGCGCGGCGCGGGCTGGGTAAGCGCAATCCGGAAATAGCCTTCGCCCCCCGGGCCGAAGCCGCTCCCGGGCATCACCACGACGCCCTCTTCTTCGAGTGCCCGCGAGGTGAACTCGGCCGACGGGAGCCCGTCGGGGAGCGGCACCCAGACATACATCGCGGCGAGCGGCTTCTCGACAATGAAGCCGGCGTCGGCAAGCGCCTCGAGCACCGCGTCGCGTCGCACGACAAGCTCCGCCACGATCGGTTTCACCAACTCCTCGGCGTGGTCGAGCGTCCACGCGCCGGTGTGCTGCAGCGCGAGGAAGGGACCGGTATCGATATAGCTCTTCACCTTGGTGAGCGCACCAATCAGCTCGCTGCTTCCCGCCACGAACCCTACCCGCCAGCCCGTCATCTGGAAGGACTTGGAGAGCGAGTAAAACTCCAGCGCCACGTCGCGTGCCCCTTCGATCTCGAAGATGCTCGGCGCGACATAGCCGTCGAAGGTGATGTCGCAGTAGGCGTTGTCGTACGCCAGCACGATGTCATACTTGCGGCAAGTCGCGACGAGGCGTTCGAGATAGTCGCGCGGCGCGATCGCTGCCGTGGGGTTGTTGGGATAGTTCACGTACACCAGTCGCACCCGACGCAACGTTTCCTCAGGAAGCAATTCGAGCTCGACCAGGAAGTTGTGCTCGGCCTGCAGTGGCACAATCACCGGGACCGCACCGGCGAGGAGGGTGCCGCCGATGTAGGCCTGATAGCCCGGCTCCGGCACGACGACCAGGTCACCTTCGTTGCAGATGGCCATCACCAGGTGCGAGAGCCCTTCCTTGGAGCCGATCAGCGGCATCATCTCGGTATAGGCATCGAACGTCTGACCAAAGCGACGCTTGATCCAGCGGACGGCGGCTTCACGGAAGGCGGGCAGTCCGGCCTGGAAGCCGTACTTGTGCAGCGCCGTGTGGCCGAGCGCCTCGCGCAGCACTTCCGTCACAGCGGCAGGCGGTGGGCCGTCGGCATCACCAGCGCCGAGGTCAATCACATCCATTCCAGCGGCGATGAGCCGTCGCTTGATGCCGGGGATCCGGGCGAGAGGATAATCCGGCAGCTTGCCGACGCGATCGCTGATCTGAATCATGAGAGTCCATCTCCGTGTACGGTGTTGCGAAGAATACCGACGCCGGGAATCTCCACCTCAACGTTGTCCCCCGGAATCAATTTCCCCACGCCTTCGGGAGTGCCGGTCAGGATCAGGTCGCCGGGTTCGAGCGTCATGATGGCACTGATGTACTCGATCAGGACAGGAATCGAAAACATCATCTCCTTGGACTTGCCACGCTGCCGTTCCAGGCCGTTGACCCGGCAGATCACCATCAGGTCGCGCCAATCGAGGTCGTCGACCACCTTCGGCCCGACGGGGCAGAAGGTGTCGAATCCCTTCGCGCGCCCCCACTGCCCGTCCCCCTTTTGGAGGTCGCGTGCGGTGACATCATTGGCACAGGTGAAGCCGCGGACGTAGTCCATCGCGTCGACGGCCCTCACTCGCTTCGCCCGCTGACCGATCACCACCCCGATCTCGGCCTCGTACTCCACCTGGTCAGATGCGCCGGGAAGCACGATCGCCTCATCCGGGCCGATCAGTGACGACGAGGGCTTGAGGAAGAGGAGCGGTTGATTGGGCACCTCGTTGCCGAGTTCCCGGGCGTGGGCGGCATAGTTGCGGCCGACACAGACAATCTTGCTGGGGGTGACCACGTTCATGTTGCGGCTCCGATCCCGTGACGGGCGAAGAAGTCCTCGCACTTGGTGCGAACATGGCTCCACGGCCCGATCACTCGCTCCGCCGGGGGGAGTCCCTCCAACAGGGTCTGGCCGTAGCGCTTGGTGACCACGCGGCGATCGAGCAGCACCACCACCCCGACATCGAGCGCGCCACGAATCAGCCGACCAAAGCCCTGCTTCAACTTCAGCGCCGCGTGGGGAAGGAGATAACCAAAGAAACCATCCTCCCCCTGCTCGGCGAGACGCTCCAGTCGAGCCGCCGTGAGCGGCTCGGAGGGCACCTTGAAAGGTAGCTTGGCGATGACGAGCGCACGCAGTGCTCGTCCCGGTACGTCGACGCCCTCCCAGAACGAGTCCGTTCCAAGCAGAATCGCGTTGCCAGCCTCGCGAAAGCGACGGAGCAGGTGGTCGCGCTGCCCCTCGCCCTGAATCAGGATCGGGAACCGTCCCCCCAAGTCCGATCGCACCATCGCCCCGACGCGCCGGAGGGCAGCGTGGGAGGTGAAGAGCGCGAAGATGCCACCGTCGCTCGCCCAAGCCAGGTCGTGCACCACCTGGGCTACCGCAGCATCGTGGGATGCCTCATCCTCCCGAGGATCGGGGATGTCGTCGGGCACGCCCAGGAGGCAATGTTCGGCGTAGTTGAACGGCGACGGGAAAATCTGCTGCACCGTCAAGGGCGAGCCTTCCCCGCTCAACCCGATGCGCGACGCCAAGAAGCCGAAATCGTTGCCGGCGGCGAGCGTCGCGCTGGTGAGTCCGACCGTACCGAGCTTGTCGAACAACAGTTCGCGGAGCATCGGCGCCAGGTCGAGTGGCACGGAGGCGAGTTGCAGCGTCTGCCCCTTCGGACCACTCCGTTCCACCCAGCGCACGTCGGGTGGCCGGCCCGTTCCGGGGCGCAGCGTGGCGTTGAGGCCATCGACCAGGGCCTCGAAACGACGAGTGACGCCACGACACTCATTGAGCAGCTGGCTCCGCCGTTCGGTGAGATCCACCTGCGCAAGTCGATCCGCCACGGTCTCGATCACTTCGGCAATGCCGTTGAAGGAAAGGATCGCCGCATCGAGTTCCCGACGAAGTCCCTCCTCCCAGATCGGATTGGTACCGAACTCATCATCCAGCCGTACCTGCATTGTTCCCGCCGATGAGACGAAGTCCGCCAACCGGAGAAAGAGCGACTCCTCGGCACGCCGCGCCGTCATTACCGCGGGCAGCAGCCGTTCGCGTACCAGGTCGAGCGACGCCCGGCTCAACAAATCCTGCGCAGCAGCCAGATCGTGCTGCAGCGCCGGGATCAGCCCCTTGCCGCTCCGTTCGAGGCGATTGAGCAGCCGACGCACCCCGCGGCTGGTGACGTGCACGCCAAGGTGCCCGGCCGCGATGTCCTCCAGATGATGCGCCTCGTCGAGAATCAATCGCTGATAGGCAGGAAGCACGGCGGCTTCTTCCCAATTGTCGGATGCACGACGGACCGCGAGATCGGCGGCGAGGAGATGGTGGTTCACCACCACCACATCGGCCTGGGCGGCGCGCCGTCTGGCTTGAAAGACGAAGCAGTTGTCGAAATGGCGGCAGCGCAGCCTTGGACAGAGGTCGGGCTCAGCGGCCACTTCGTCCCACACATCCGGTGACGGCGGCACCGGCAGGTCCGCCAAGGTGCCGTCAGTGGTGTGGCCGGCCCAGGCGGCAATGTCCACCAGTTCGTCGTGTTTGTTCGCCTCGAGCAGCGACTGCTGACTCGCGAGGGCGGTCTCAAGGCGAGCGCGGCAGAGATAGTTCCGCCACCCCTTGAGCAGCGCGAAGGAAGGCTGATACTCGTCATCACCGAGCGCCCGGCGCAGCAACGGCAGGTCCTTCCCCACCAACTGTTCCTGCAGGTTGATGGTGTTGGTGCTGATGACGGTGCGTTCGCCGTTTGCTCGCGCCCACGCCAGCGCCGGCACAAGATACGCGAACGACTTCCCCACCCCGGTGCCCGCCTCGAGCATCAGCACGCCGCCGTCGTTGTAGGCATCAACGAGGTAGGCAGCCAGATCGCGCTGGCTCTGCCGATCCTCGTAGCTTCCCATTTCCCTGGCGATCGGGCCGTCTTCGGCGAACTGGGCGATGACCTCGAAGGGGTCGAGCCGGACGATCGGGCGGGCGCGCGGGATCTCGACCACGACGTAAAGTCGTGCCCCGTCGTTGTCGACGATGCCGAAGCCAATACCGTCGTCGTGGGCGCGTGCGGCGATGGAGAGGTCCGCCATCGAGGGCTCGAGGTTGCCGCCGGGGTGGTTGTGCAGGAGCATCTCGCCGCGCTTGGCTATGCCGGGAAGGGCCAGCACGCAGTCGACTGTGCCACGCGCGACCGCGCGGGCCGTGAGCAACAGCCCCGCCTCGTCGGCGGTGGCGACGAAGGAGACTTCGTTGCCGCCAGCGGATCGTACTTCGCGCCGGATCACATCCCGGACTGCGGGGGAGATGCGGTCGTTCAGGTTTTCAATTCCTTCTTCTTCGCGGCGGGAAAGAGTACGTTGTTGAGAATCAGTCGATAACCCGGAGAGTGCGGGTGAAGCGACAGGTCGGTCGGTGCGTCGCCAACGGCGTGTTGCGGATCCTCAGGATCGTGGCCGCCGAAGAAGGTCCACGTGCCCTTGCCATGTTCTCCATGAATGTACTTGACCCAAGGCGCGCCCGGTTCGTCGGCCAGCACGATCACGCCGGGCTTGATCACGCGCCGGCGGAACGAGGTGGTCAGCCCGTAGAAGTCCGGAATTACCTGCCGATGGTTCTGCACCAGCATGGTGGCCACGGGATCGATCTTGGCCGAGAAGTTGAACAGGTCGAAAGCGCCGAGTGGCTGGCGGTCGCTGCTGTTCACCTGATGGCCGTCAATATCGCTGAAGACGGCGAGCGACGGCGAGAGTTCGAGCTGAGCGTTCTGGAATGCCAGTGCCTTGCTCCAGTCCATCTTGGAAGACGCCTGGGGGTCCATCGGCGTGCCATCGGAATAGGCGGCAGCGATGTCCACCCCTTCACTCGCCAGCGCGAGGTCGAGCGTCTCGGTCGCGGTGCACATCGCGAAAAGAAAACCGCCGCGCTCCACGAAGGCGGCGATTCGCTGCGCCACGGCACGCTTGAGCGCGGGCACGTTGGCGAAGCCGAGCGACGAGGCCGCGCCGCGCTGCAGTTCCATCATCGCCTGCAGCCACGGGGCGCCGGCGTAATTGACCACGAACTTCGAATACTGACCGGTAAAGTCCTCGTGGTGCAGGTGCAGCCAGTCGTAGTCCTTCAGCTTGTCGCCAATGACCTCGAAGTCCCAGATCCGGTCGTACTTGATCCCGGCATACTCGAGCACCATCGTGACGGCATCGTCCCACGGCTGCGCGCCCGGCGGCGAATAGACGGCAACGCGCGGCGTCTTCTCGAGCGGGATCGCGTCCATGTTGCTCGCTTGGATCTGCCCCTTGATCGTGGTGATCGCGGCATCGTCCGTGCTCTCCAGCGAGACACCCGTGAGGGCCGCATCGCGTTTGAGCTCATCGGAGGCCGGCACGATGAAGCTGCCGCCGCGGTAGTTCAGAAACCACTCGCCTCTTTCGCCGCGCGCCAACGATCGAAAGGCGAGGCCATAGGCCTTGAGATGATCGTCCTGGGCATCGTCCATCGGCACCAGGTACCAGGCGGCACGCCGGGGTTCGCGCCGAGCGCGAGCCCTCGGCAACCAGAGCCCACTCCCGACCGCGACACCGGCCTGCAGAAATTCACGTCGCCGCATCAGCCGCCTCCCGCGGGAATTGCACCACGGAGGGTGTCGCGGAGTCGCCGCGCCTCCGGCACCACCGCGCTCTCCGGGTAGTCGACGATCAGTCGCTCGAGCAGCGTCGTCGCGTCGGCACGATGTCCCGCGGCCGCGGTGATCCGCGCGACCTGGAAGCGTGCAGCGGGGGCCACACCAGGCACTAGACTGTCGTCGGCGAGCTTGAACAAGCCCAACGCCTTGGCGGTATCGCCGCGGGCGAGCGAGAGCTGCCCAGCGAGCAGGTGCGCCTCGGCAGCGCCGGACGGCGTGAGCTGCCCCGCGACCTCGAGTATCCCTTTCAGCGCTTGCGCCGAGTCGCCCCGCTCCAGCGCCAAAAGCGCCGTTCCCAGGGCCGGCAACGAATCCTTGCCCGCCGCTTGCAGCAGCACCAACAGCGTCACGCGTTGCACCGCATGCTCGTGATCGTCATCGTAGGGACCAGCGGCCTTGAGGAGTTCGCTGGCCGCCGCAAGATCACCGGCGAAGAGACGGAGCCTGCCACGGAGATCGAACCCCGCCGTGCTCGAATCGGCCACGATCATCGCCTCGGCACGAGCGAAGTCGCCCGTCTTGGCGTAGGCCATCGCAACCCGACGCGTCTCCCGGTCACGGTCATCCATGGTGAGCGTCGGCGAGAGCTTGGCCAGCACCTGCTCGGCTTCCGCCGCCTTCCCCTCCGCCAACAGCACGCCCAGCATCGCAGCCGATGCTGCCCCAGAGGTTCCCGCGGGCGCCATCGGATCAGAGGAAACCAAGCCGAGCAGCCGTCGGGCATCGCGCTCCGCTCCCGCGTCGGCATAGCCGCGGGCGGCCTCGAGGCGCGTTCGCACGGCCTCTTCGCCTGCCTGTCGCTGGGCCAGTGCCTCCAGCAGCGCGCCCTTGGCAAGGTTTGCCGGCCTATCCTCTCGGCCGTGCAACAGGTCGATCGCCGAACTGAGAAAGTCGGCGGCATCGTCGGCCTTCGGAGGGAGCGCCGTCCGAACCAGCGCAGTACCATCGGTGATGTTCCCCCAGCCGAGCTCGATGAGCGCGAGCAGCTGCCGGCTTTCCATCGTGCCGTCCTGGAGCACCTGCCGCACCACACTTCGCTGGGCATTGGGCACCTGACCAAGCAGCATCGCGGCGCCACTGCGGTACTCCGGCGTGACTTTCACGGCGAGCGCCCATTCCCGCGCCGCGCCGGCGACGTTCCCCTCGGATTGCATCATCTGGGCGATGTCAGGGGAGAGGGCGGTCTTGTCGGTGAGCCGTTGCCTGCCAAGGTCAAGGGCGGCGCGTGCCGTCACGCGATCGCGCATTTCGGCAGCGGCCGACGACCACTCCTGGAAGGGCGCCGGATTCTCCGGCGCCAGACTCGCCCAGCGGAGGACATAGTGGCGGGCGAGGTCGGGGCGAGCGGACCGGGTGAAGACGCGCACGGCGATCTGCAGGATGCCGACACCGGTGGAATCGATCGTGAGCGCCTTCTGGATCAGCGGGACCATCTCGGCGGAGCGATCAATCGGCCCGAGCACCCGCTCCATGCCGAACAGTGCCGTGGTCTCGGCCGGCTTGGTCGCGAGGATGTCGCTGTAGATCTTCGCCGCGTCGGCAAAAGCATTCTTGCGCTCCGCCATGAGCGCACGCTGCAAGGGAGTGGCCCCGGCCGGCAGCACCTGCGCCACCGCGGAAGCCGGCGCGAGCAGCGAGATGACCAAGCAGAGTGCGTGCGTCCCCCTCATCGAGAGCCCCCGCCATCGGTGAGTCGGCGGAAGTAGTCGATCACCCGGCGACGATCCTCCGGCGACAACCGCTGTAGCGTCTCCCAGCCCGGCAGCCGGATGTCACCCTGCCCGCTGCGGATGCGCGGATCGAGCAGGGCCGGAGTCTTCGCGGCCGCGTCCTTCGCGGTGGTGCTCTGCCGCGCCTTGTTCTCGTCGTCTTCTTCACCCTGAAGAGTGCGTCCGGCATCGAGCATCTTCTTGAACAAATGCTGCTGCCGGTCCGCCGTCTCTTGGGTCAGGCGGCCGGCCTCGATCGTCCGCGCCAGCTGCTTGGCTTCTCGCGCCATCTCGCCGGCGCCGGGCATCATGCCGCCGGCGCGCATCCGGTCGAGCTGCTGCGAGAGCGCGCGCTGCTGCATCGCCATCTGCATCAGCTGTTCCATACTGCTCTGCCCCCGCTGCACCATCCCCTCGCCCTGCTGCGCCAATTGACCCTGCTGGCCGGCCATCTTCTGCATCTGGTCCATCGCCTCTTTCATCCCGCTGCCCGACTCCGAACCGTCGACCTTGTCCTTGGCCGACAGCAACTGGTAGGCGGCGACTGCCAGGGCGTCCACTGCATCGCTCGATTGCTCGCCCGCCTGCCGGAAGTCGGGACTCGCCGTCGCGACGGCGTCCACCGCCGCCCGCATCATCTCGCGCGCCGCCGCGAGCGCCGCCGCGGCCTTGGGCGTGACCAGGGCGTTCTTGCCGGCGAGATCATTGACCTGCTGCATCACCTTCCCGACGCCCTCCTCGAGCAACCCCTGCTCGATGCGCGATTGGGTCGCCAGCGCTCCACGCTCGAAGGACTGCGCCAGCTGCACCTGCCGCTGTGCCAATCGGGACGTCTCCTGCAGGGCGCGCTCGAGTCCCACCGTCACCTCTTTCCGCATCTGCGCCTGCATCTGTTCGCGCTGTTCGCGGATCTTCTCGTCGAGCCGCTCGAGCTCCTTCTGGGCACCCGCACCTGACTGCTGCGCTTTCTGCTGGTCGCCGTCCTTGGTTGCCTTCGACGCGTCGCGCATCTTCGAGGCCGCGCCCTTGGCCTGCTGAGCCGACTGCTGCAGCCCCTGCTTGGTGTTCTGCGCCGGCACCTTCTCAGCGGAACGATCGAGTGCCGCGCCCAGTGAGTCGGCGCGCTGGGCGAGCTGCTGCTGTTGCTCCTGCTGCGCCGGGCTTCGGCCGCTGCCCGGAAGCTGACGTTCGGCGTTCAGCTCCTTCTGCTTGTCGGAGAGCGCCTTCGCCTCCTTGGCCATGTTGCCGAGATCGCTCTCGAGTGCCGCGCGCGTGAAGAGTTCCTTGGCCTGCTCGAGGGCGTCCTTGAGTTGCGCCTGCGCCTTGGCGAGATCCTGCAATGCGCTCTGCGTCCGGTCGGCATCGAGATCCTTGAGCGACTGCTGCAGCGTGGCAAGCTTCGCCTTGAGCTCGGGACTCATCGCCTGATCGAGCAGCTTGCGGACCTCGGCAAGACGCGCGACGAGAGTGGAGTCGGCCAGTCCCTGTCGCTCGGCAGCCTGCCGCAATTCTTCCACCGATTGCGCCAGCTTCTCCGCATCCTTCATCAGCTTGTCCTGCTGCTGCGCGACCGCCTCGCCCTTTCTGGCCGCGTCGAGCGCCAGCGGATCCTTCGGTGCTTCGCCCATCGACTGCTGCGCTGCGCGGGAACGTTCCTGCGCCAGATCCTCGGTGGTGCGCTGCAGTCGCTTCGCCGTCGCAGCCAGCGAATCGATCGCCCCGCCGGTCCTCGCGGTGGCCCGGTCCTGCGCCGCCCGCTGTTCCTCGGCATCCGGAATGCGGAGCAGGAACTCCTTGGACCGACCGACATGATGCGCCGGCGCGTTATCGGTGCCGGTCGCCGAATAGTGGAGCGTGTCGCCGGGTTTCAACCCGAGCGCCGTCAAATCGAGGGTGGTGGTGACGAGCGCGCGATCGCCTTCGCTTGGCGGTAGCGTCAGTGACTGCCTGCCGGCCACGCTCTTGCTGCCGATGCGCCACTCGATCGCCGCAGCGCTCAGGCCGTGGTCGTCGCGTATCGCCACCACGAGCGGAAGTCGCATCGCGGGAGTCGCCACCGTGTCACCACCGGGCACCGGGATCTCCACCGTCGGCGCGCTGTCGGGCACCACCCGAAGCGGCAGCACCGGCATCTCCCCCTCCAACTTCACGCCATTGGTGGGAACCACCGTCAGGCGCCACTCGCCCGACACACGCGGCGTGACGTCACCGTGAAAGGCACCGCCCTCGACCACTAGCGTCACATGTCCCGGTGGCCCATCCAGAGCAACGCTCGCGAGCGTCGCGGTGGCTCGGCCCACAATCTCGAGTCGAGTGCCCTCAGGAATGACAAGCGTGTCACCACCAACGGGAAGTGCCTCACTCTCGAGCCCGAGGTAGGCGGGATACTTCGCCGTGACGGTAAACGATCCGAGAAATGCGCCGAGACGCACCCCCACCCGCACTTCTTTGGAGCGGTGACCGCCAGCCTCGGCGCGGGCGACCAGTTCGGCGGTGAGTGGCGGCGTCGTGAGGGCGGCGCGACCATCACCATCGAGCGCCACCTCGGTCGCCTGCCACCCTTCACCGGGTGCCCGGGTGAAGAGCGTCGCCACACGACGCCCGCTCGCATGCAGGTGGAGTACGGCCGGTTCGCCGAGCGCGACCGTATCGTGCAGCGCCTCGAGCCCCACGGGCGCGGTGATCGCCATCCACGCCCCAGACACGTCCCACAGTCCAGCCGACGCACCGACCGTCGGGCGCGCGGCGACGAGCGCGACGAGACTCATCAGCCCAATCGCACCGACGCGACGGGCCAGGTGCACCTGTCCGGTGACCACCGGCTGCAGCGCTTCGGGCGCACGTTGCCTGACCTCGGCCGCCTGCCGTGCCGCGGCGACCTGGTGCAACTCGGTGCTTGTGTTGGGCGCTGCGTCATCAAGCACCGTGGTCAACGCGCCCTGACGCCACGCGCCCTGCCGCTCGAGCAGCGCCCCCACATGCCACGGCCCCAGCCGACCGATCGCGCGTCGGGCAAGCACCAACCCGGTCCCGAGCAAGGCCACGACGAGCAGCCAGACCAGCAGCACCCACCACGGGCCAAGCATCCCGGCACGACCGAACCACGCCGCCATCGCCAGCAACAGGATCGCTGCGGCCACGCCGCTCAGGACCCGCGCCAGGCCACTGCTCCCGCGAAGCGGGCGCGCGGCCTCGTCAAGCGCACGATCGAGCATCGGCTCGCTCATCCGCCCCACCCCACGGCATAGGCAAAGAGATTCACCCCCATGCGCAACGCGGCCTCGTGCTTCTCCGGGGGATCGTGATAGACGTCGGGATCCTCCCACCCGTTGCCGAGGTCACTCTCATAGGAGTAGAACAGAACCAGCCGCCCTCCGACGAAGATGCCAAACCCCTGCGCCGGCTTGCCGTCGTGTTCATGGATCTTGGGAAGGCCCTGCGGGAGGTCGTACACCAGGTGGTAGATCGGATGATCAAGCGGGACTTCGACCAAGGGGTGATCGGGAAAGAGCCGGGCGACCTCGCGACGGAACGACTCGTCTAGGCCATAGTTGTCATCGACGTGCAGGAAACCGCCCTGCAGCAGCCAGCGACGAAGGATCTTGATCTCCTCGTCGCTGAAGTGGATGTTGCCATGACCGGTCACGTGGAGGTAGGGCACATCCCAGAGTTCGGGATCGGTGAGCCGCACCGTGATCTCGCGCGTCGCGGTCTTCAGGGTGGTGCGCTCGCGCACGGCAGCCAGGAGGTTCGGGAGCGACGACGGATTGGCATACCAGTCGCCCCCGCCGTCGTAGTGCAACCGGCCAATGGTGAATGTCGGCAGCAGCTCGGCCTGCGCGCCGAGGGTGATCGGAGCGAAAGCAAGCGCGGCGAACGCGAGGAGCGAGCGCGCCGTCATGGTTCCTCGGTCACCATGCGGTAGGCATCATTGCGTGCAAGACCGAATCGAGTGGCCACTTCCTTGGCAGCATCCTTCCGTGTGCGGCCGGCGCTGAGCAGTTCGCGAATGACCAGGGTGATCGCGGCAGGATCGGGGGCGGGTTCGGCGAGTTCGGCCTCGGTGGCGCCGGCGAGCACCACCGTCACCTCGCCGCGCGGCATCGATCCCTCGTAATACGTATGAAGTGCCTGCAACGTGTCGTGGCGGAACTCCTCGTAGATCTTGGTCAACTCGCGCGCCACCACGGCATGCCGGTCTGGTCCACACTGCTCCATGAGGTCAGCGAGCAATTCCGCCAGCCGACCCGGCGCTTCGAAGAAGACCACGCTCCACGGCTCGGTCGCGGCCCGTTCCACAAGGCGACGCCGAGTCGCCCCTTTCCGAGGCAGGAAACCCAGAAAGAGGTAGCGGTCGCCGGGGAGGCCGGAGGCGGAGAGGGCCGTGGCCACAGCGGAGGGCCCGGGAATCGGCACGACGGGGATCCCGGCTGCCCGCGCCAGAGCCACAAGTTCAAACCCGGGATCACTGATTGCCGGGGTGCCGGCATCGGTCACCAGGGCGACGTCGCGCCCCTCGGTCAGGATCGCCAGCACCGATTCGGCCCGCGAGTCCGCAGAATGGGCATGATAGGAAATCAGTCGCGGATGCGCGTCGATGGCCGACAACAGGCGCCGCGAGTGGCGGGTATCCTCGGCGGCCACGGTATCGACGGTGCGGAGCACCTCGGACGCGCGCGCCGAGAGGTCACCGAGGTGACCGAGGGGTGTCGCGACGACGTAGAGGGTTCCGGCGGGCATCCCTGAAAGAAAGTGGCGCCGGAGTCCGGCGCCACCCTGTGCTGCATCCGGGCCGTCGAGCGGCCCGTTCACCCGGTCACGTCAGGCCGAGAGGTGCTGCGTGATCTTCGCCTCGAGGGCGGGACGCGGCATGGCACCCACCACAGTGTCCACGTGCTTGCCATCCTTGAAGAAGAGGATGGTCGGAATTGACCGCACATTGAACCGCATCGAGGTCGCCTGGTTGGCGTCAACGTCGAGCTTGCCGATCTTCAGGCGCCCCTGGTAGTCCTTGGCCAAGGCCTCGAGGGTCGGAGCGATCGCCCGACACGGCCCGCACCACGCGGCCCAGAAGTCCACCAAGACCAGGCCGCCGGCCTGAGTGACCTCGCCATCGAACGTCGCATCGGTAACTGCCACCAGATTTTCGCTCATTGCGTTCACCGCTCCCCGTATTCCCGTGTTAGGTTCCCAAGTCATGAAGCCGAGCATCGCGCATATCGGCGTCGCCGTGACGAATGTCGAGGAGGCGCTCCAGTTCTACCGCGACGTCCTCGACGTCCCCATTCGCGGTCCCGAAGAAGCTGACGGGGCCCGCATTGTGCACCTGCATTTCGAGGGCGCCGAAGTGGAGCTGCTCGAACCGCTGCGCGACGATTCTCCGATCGCGAAGTTTCTCGCCCGGCGCGGACCCGGGATCCATCATATCTGCTACCGAGTGGGCGACCTCGACGCAGCGCTCGCCTTGTGCCGTGAGCGGGGCTACCAGCTGGTGGATGAACTGCCCCGCAGCGGTGCCGGCGGACGCCGCATTGCGTTCCTGCATCCGAAGTCCACCAGCGGCATCCTGATCGAGCTGACCGAATAGTGCGTCACGCTCGGCCCATCACATGCTTCAACAACCGATCAGCGGCCAGAGTTCCCGCCGGGCGTCTGGCAGGTGAGCTTCACCAGGTCGAGGTCCAGGTTGCGGACCAGCCAGCCATCGGACTTGCTATTCACGGCGATCACGGGGACCACCACCTTGCATCCGTTGCGAGCGATCTCGGTGGTGACGATGCGCTCGTTGGATTTCGCCCCATTGAGCTCGGAGAGGGCGCGGACCGACGTGTGCGCCAGCCAGGCCTGGGTGAAGATCATCCGCTTCTCGAGCCCGCCGCCGGGAAGCCCCACATTGGCAGCCGAACCCTTGTCGGTGCCGAAGAGTTCGGGCATCCGCTTCAGATTGCTGTCCGCCGCCGCCTGGATATACTCCTCTACAGCAGCGGAGGCACTTTTCGCCTTGACGACCTGCCCCAGCAGCACCGCTGGCGAGATCGTCACCAGACAGCCAACCAAGACGAGGGACTTGTGAAGATGCATGGCAACTCTCCTGACGGGTTGGACCGCGGAAACGTACCCACCGACACCCCTGAATGCGACCGCTACGCTTCTATGTAAACGTCGATCATGTGGCGACCATCCGGGAAGCGCGCAAGACGGACGAACCTGATCCGCTGCTCGCCGCCCGGGAGGCCGAGGCCCATGGCGCCGACGGCATCACGATCCACCTCCGGGAGGATCGTCGGCACATTCAGGACCATGATGCCGTGACCATCGCGCGCGGGGTCCAAACCATCTGCAACCTGGAACTCGGCATCAGTGAGGAGATCGTCGCGATCGCCTGCGGGCTGAAGCCCTACCAGGTCACTCTGGTTCCGGAACGGCGGGAGGAGGTCACCACCGAAGGGGGCCTCGACCTCACGCGGGATCCCGCTCGCCTGAACCACGCTATAGAACGCTTGAAGGCGGCGGGGTGCCACATCTCGCTCTTCATCGATCCGGCCCCCGACGCCATCCGCGGCGCGGCCGACCTCGGGGTTCCCGCGATTGAGCTCCACACCGGCCGATACTCCCATCGGTGGCAGGACGGCCCGGCGGCGCTCGACGAGCTGCGGGAGGCCGCCCGGCTGGCCCAAGAACTCGGGCTGGCGGTCCACGCGGGCCACGGCCTGACCTACCGGAATGTCCAACCGGTGGCCAGTATCCCCCAAATCGAGGAGCTCAACATCGGACACAGTATCGTCAGCCGAGCGCTGTTCACCGGTATCGGTCCCGCGGTTCGGGAAATGAAGCGCCTCCTGACCGAAGTCCGTCCGTGAGTGGTGCCGCCCGTCGGGCCGAATTCTTTGCGCTGGAAGCCCGCGAGTACCTGGCGGAGCTCGAGCCGCTCACCCTTGCCCGCGATGTCCCCGACGCTGAGCGTCTGGTGCGCGGGGCCCGGGCGCTCCGGGGTGCATCACTGATGGCCGGGCTGGGCACCTTCGCCCGTGCCGCCGCCGGGCTCGAAGCAATGGCGCGGCAGGTGCGGGACAACGCCCTCGCTTGGGAACCCGACGCCCGGACCGCCTGGCGCGAAGGGCTCGAAACCCTCAAGACGCTGGTCACCCGCGCGACGAGCTGGGAGGCGAGCGACGATCGCATGGCACTCGGCCTCGCCGATCGTCTTGATCGGGTTGCTGGCGGGCAGTCCCTTGCCAACCCGGTGTCCGCCACCCCCGCCCTCACGCCCGGCGTGCGCGCCTTCATCGCCCGAGAGTCGGCCCTGATCGCCGGCTCGCTGGAGCAGGCGGCGAGGGCCTTGGCGCCGTTGCCGCCGCCGGCCGCGCTTGCCGCAGTGCTCGAGCGGATGCAATCGCTCCGCGGCCTCCACGCCTCGGCCGAACTCTCGCCGCTCCCCGAGCTGCTCGACGCGATGGAGGTCGCCACCCGGACGCTGCTCGCCGACGTCCCGCCACCACCCGATGTCGGCGCCGTCTTCGCCGATGCCGCCCACGCGCTGGCCGCCATGGCTCGGTCGGTGGCCGAGACCGGCAGGGTGGCACCGCTGGCCGAGGTGGACCGGCTCGCCGCTCGGCTGCTTGAGAGCTACGCCGTCGAACGCGACGTGGTGCCGATCGAGGCACTCGCTCCCGACGGCATGGAAGCGATTGTCCGGCGCGGGACACTCCCGACCGCCGGAAGCGAGGGCGCTCCGGTTCCGGTGGAACTGATTTCCGTCGGCGACCACCTGCTGCTCACCGCCGACGCGCTGTCGCAGGTGCCCACCACCGCGATCCGCGACCTGCGCCTCTTCGTGTTGCATCGCACCTTGGCCACGATGCCACCGCGCGGCGGGACGGGCCGTTTCCTCTCGCCGCTGGTCGAGGCGATCACCTCCGCCATTGGGGACGGCATCGCAGTCCGCGAGCCAGAGGCCTTCGTGAAGATGCTGCGCGAATGCGGACGCTTCCTGGTCGACTCGGGTGGCCAGGCAGATGGACCCGCTCGTGCCCGCGAGCGCGACCAGCTCGCCGCGCGGCTCATCACCGTCGAACTCGGTGGCACCGAGCGGGTGGTGTCGATCACCTCGCTCGCCTATGCAGAAGCTCCGGCAGCGGACGACGGGTCCGACGAGCCCGTCGTGCCGATCGCGGACCTTGGCTTCGAGGAGACGATCGCCGACGCGGTGGTGGACGAGGAGATCGACGTGGTGTCGATTGGTTCGCTCGCGCCAGTGGAAGTGGAGGAGGAACTCGACGTGGTGTCGATCGCTTCGCTCGCGCCGGAGGAGGACGACGACGTTGAAGAGATCGTCTCGATCGCCTCACTCGCGCCGGATGAACCCGCGCCACCGGTCATCCCTGCGCTGGCGGAGGGCGAGCCAGGAGTGCTCGAGCTGGCGTATCGGCGTGACACCGAGCTCGCGCTGGGTGCGACCGACGACTCACCCTCGCTCGAGGGGCTGATCGCCATGCAGATCCTGCCGGTGGAGTCCCTCAGCTACCGTGGCGAGTCCGCGTGGCAGCGTATCGACGAAGTGCGCAGCGAACTGTACCAACTCCTTGAGGCTCCCGACGTGTCACTCGATCAACTGCGCCCCTGCCTCTCCGAACTGCTGGACCTCGTCCCGCTCGCGCGTGCCAGCCACTGATCGTCGCGGCGCGCGCGCGCTGCAACTCGGCTTCGGCCTCGCCGTCACTGCGGCGATGATCTGGTGGGCGTTCCACAAGTACCGGCTAATCGACATCTGGCACGACATGCTGTCGGCGCACCCGGTGCCGATGGCGATCGCCGTGGTGCTGGCGACCATTCCGTTCGTCCTGCGGGTGCCGCGGTGGCAATTGCTCCTCCACGAGGATGGCGGTGGTCGGGTGCCACCGCTCCCGATGTGGCGAGCCATCTCGATCGGGTTCGCGGCCAACAACGTGCTCCCGTTCCGCGCCGGTGAAGTGCTGCGGGTCATGGCAATTTCGCGACTGGCGCCAGTCTCGTTTGCTTCGGCCCTCTCGTCGATCGCCATCGAGCGGGTCCTCGACGCCCTGATGGTGATCCTTCTGCTGGGTGGGGCGCTGGTCGCGTCGTCGTTCCCTTCGGACCTGACGCTCGGTGGTACCACGCCGGTCAGCGTGATCGCCGTCCGCATAGGTGTCGTCTGCCTCGTCGCACTCGCCGCAGCAATCATTGCCGCTTGGCAGCGGGATCGCACCTTGCAACTCGCGCGGTGGATCCTGCCGAGCAATCGCATCGGGTACGCTCTGCATGCGTTCGCGGAGCGGGTCCTCGTTGGCCTCGAGGCACTGCGCGACGTGCGCCGATCAGCGCCCGTCATCGGCTGGACCTTCGTGATCTGGCTGATCAACGCATCGGCGTTCTACGCTGCCTTCCGCGCGTTCGACTTCGACGTGCCCTTCACCGGCGCCCTGATCCTCCAGGGTGCGTTGATGATCGGCATCTCGCTCCCGCAAGGTCCGGGATACGTGGGGGTGTTCCAAGTGGTCTTCGCCAAGACGCTCGGGCCACTCTTCCATGTCCCCGAGGAGCGCGCGGTCGCCTGCGCCACGATCTTTCAGGTGGCGACCTTCCTCCCCATCGTTCTCATGGGCGTCTACTCCGCCGCCAAGAGCGGCGTGCACCTCCGGGTGCCGCACGCCGGGGAGCCGGGCACGTGAGCACCCTCACCTTCGACTGTCCCGCGAAGGTGAACCTCTTTCTCCGAGTGCTGGCGCGCGAAGAAAGCGGCTACCACAACATCGAGACCCTCTTCTGCCGCGTGGGCCTCGCCGACACACTCGCGGTCGAACGCACCGACGCTGGAATTTCGCTGGAAGTCGAGGGCGCCGATGTCGGCGCGGTGGAGCAGAACCTCGCCTGGCGTGCCGCCGAGGTGGTGCTCAACGCCACTGGACGTCGCTTCGGTGTCGCGATGCAGCTCACCAAGCGGATACCCGCCGGCGCCGGCTTGGGTGGCGGGTCGAGCGATGCGGCCGCGGCGCTGCTCGCCCTCAACGCCCTCGCCCATCAGGCCGTCCCGCGGGCCGAGCTCTTCAACATGGCGCACCGCCTCGGTGCCGATGTGCCGTTCTTCTTGAGCGAGGCGCCACTGGCACTGGCCTGGGGTCGCGGCCAGCGGATGCTCCGGCTGCCGGCCCTCCTCTCCATGCCGGTGCTGCTGGTGGTGCCAACGACGCCGGTCCCAACCGCTGAGGCGTACGCCTGGGTGGACGAGGTGCGCTCCCGCGACGGTGGTCGGGGCGCGGTCGCGCTCGACCTCGATGTCCTCGGCAACTGGAGTGATGTCGCCCGGTTGGCCGGCAATGATTTCGAGTCAGTGGTGTTCGGCCGCATGCCGGAAGTGCGTGCGGCGTTCGAGGCGCTCGCCCACACCGCCCCCCTGCTCTGTCGGATGACGGGATCGGGTTCGACGCTCTTTGCCGTCTACCGGAACGTGCGCGACCGCGACGACGCCGCCATGCAACTTGGGCCCAAGCACGGCACCTTGGTGCGCACCGCCACAGCGTAGTCGCACGATCTAGCCCACACACCACGACTCACCCCTCCTCCAGCAGCCGTTCGAACGCAAGTGCTGGCGCGCTCTGCCGCCGACCGGCAAGCCGCAGGATCGAGAGTCGTCGCGGAAGGGAGAGTCCGCTGACCGGGAGCTCCGTGAGGCGACCGAGGGCGAGCTGATCGGCGGCCGCAGCGCGCGACACGGCGGCGAGACCCAAGCCAGCGGCCACCGCCTGCTTCACGGCCTCGGTGCTGTCGAGGATCAGCGCAACGGATGGCACCAGGCCGACGGCATCGAATGCCGCCTCCGCGACTTCGCGCGTGCCGGAGCCCCGCTCGCGCATGACGAACGGCTCGCGGGCCAGCGCTGCGAGCGAGACGCGTCGCCCTCGCTTCGCGAGCGGGTGATCGGGCGGCGCGATGATCATCAGGTCATCGTCCCGCCAAGGTTCGACCTCGAACCTGGGGTCTTCGACCGGTCCCTCAACAAGCGCCACATCGAGTCGCCGCTGGGCGAGGCTCCGCGCGACCCTGCGGCTGTTGCCGCTGGTGACCCGGAGCGCGATCCCTGGGTGGCGCGCCTGGAAGGCACCGAGGATCGGGGGGAGCAGCCAGGTCGCGATGGTGGTGCTGGCGCCGACCCGGAGCACGCCGCGTTCGAGCCCGCGGAGCGCCCGGAGCTCCTCCTCGGCGGTGCGTTCGACGGCGAACAGTTCGCGCGCGCGCTCGAGGAGCGCCAGCCCCGCTTCGGTGGGGTGAACCGACCGGGGTCCCCGTTCGAGGAGCGGCATCCCGACGCTCTGCTCGAGACCGCGCACCGCCTTGGAGACCGCCGGCTGACTGAGATGGAGGGTGGCGCTCGCTCGCGTGAAACCACCCTGCTCGACGACGGCGAGAAAGACGCGGAGAGCATTGACGTTGAGAGTCATAACTTAATGTAATGGATTAATAGAATAAATGTCTTTGACGCATGACCTCTGGCGAACGAGGATTCCGGCAACCGAAGATGACCCGAGCCGGAGCCAGTCACGTGTCAGCCAGCCAGACCCTCGCCGCCGCCCCCTTCCGCACCGGCCTTTCGGCGCGCCTCGTCCCTCCCGCTGGCGTGCGCGTCCGGAGGCTCCTCCCCGGCGTCATCCTCGCGAGCGTCGTGGCGATCGTCTCGATCGGTATCGCTGCCATCGAGACACGACTCTTGGGCCACCCGGTGATTGAGGGGCTGGTCGTCGCGATCCTGGTCGGCATGATCGTGCGGACGATGTGGGCCACACCGGACCGGGCGCAGGTCGGCATCGACTTCACGGCGAAGGAGGTGCTCGAGCTGGCGATCGTCCTGCTCGGGGCCTCGGTCAATTTGCCCCTGCTGCTTGAGGCAGGTCCCGCGCTGGCGGTCGGGATCGTCCTGCTGGTGGTCCTCTCCATCGCGAGCGGTTACGGCATCGGGCGTCTGCTTGGCCTGCCGAACCGGCTGGCAATTCTCGTGGCCTGCGGCAATTCGATCTGCGGTAACTCCGCCATCGCCGCGATCGCACCGGTGATCGGCGCGAAGAAGGAACACGTCGCCTCGTCGATTGCCTTCACGGCGATCCTCGGCGTGGTCGTCGTGCTCGGTCTGCCCCTGCTGATGGGTCCCCTCGGGCTCAGCGATTACCAGTACGGTGTGCTCGCCGGTCTCTCGGTCTACGCGGTGCCGCAGGTGTTGGCGGCGGCGTTCCCGGTGAGCGTGCTCTCCGGCCAGGTCGGCACACTCGTCAAGCTGGTGCGGGTCCTGATGCTCGGCCCGGTCGTGCTGTTCTTTGCGCTCCGCCATCGCGACACCGTGACCGATGCACGCAACGGCACCCAGCCACCCTTTCGGCTGACACGCTTCGTGCCCTGGTTCATCATCGGCTTCCTCGCACTCGCCGGCCTGCGGTCGACCGGGGTGATCCCGACCAGTTGGGTCGCCCCGACCCGCGAGCTGTCCACTTGGCTCACGGTGGGAGCGATGGCCGCCTTGGGGCTCGGCGTCGACCTCAAAACACTCCGCCGCGTGGGGCCTCGCGTGGTGCTGACCGTCACGCTGTCACTGGCGACGCTGATGCTGCTTGCCGTCACGCTCCTTCGCGTGCTGCGGATCCAGTGAGCGCGCCGAGACCGTCCTCCCCACACTGGTCCCAACCGTGACGGCGTGAGGGTCTCACTCTTCCGTGACGGAACGGTCCCGGCCATATTCCGGCCCTGCTCCCCCTTCGTCCAATGGCAGGACAGCAGCCTTTGGAGCTGCGAATCGTGGTTCGAATCCACGAGGGGGAATGCTCGACCTCTCGCCGCCGGGTACCCGCAGAAAACCCGAAGGACACCCCCGCATGAATTTTACCCATCGGCGACTCCCTCCCGTTGCCCGGTCCGACCCTTCCTAACTATCTTTCCGGGCTATTGTTATGGCTGATTCGTCCGTGACCTCGAAGCCCTTGATGCTCCTCAGTGGGTCGGCCAACCGGCCGCTCGCCGAAGAGATCGCCCGGCAGCTGGAGACCCAGCTCTGCAAGGCGACGAGTCGCCGATTTGCCGATGGGGAGATCTTCGTCCGGATCGATGAGAATGTCCGCGGTCGGGACGTCTACATCATCAATCCCACGAATCCCCCGGCGGAGAACCTGCTGGAACTGCTGCTGCTGATGGATGCGGCGCGTCGGGCCAGCGCCGCCCGGATCACGGCGGTGATTCCGTACTTCGGTTACGCCCGCCAGGACCGAAAGGACCAAGGGCGGGTGGCGATCAGCGCGAAGCTGATGGCAAACATGGTGTCGGCGGCAGGGGCCGACCGGGTGCTGGCGATCGATTTTCACCAGCATCAGTTGCAGGGGTTCTTCGACCTGCCGGTCGATCACCTCTATGCGGCCCCGGTGTTCATCAACCACTACCGTGGCATGAACCTCGAGAATCTGGCGGTGGTGGCGGCCGATGTCGGCTCCGCGAAGATGGCACGCGGCTTCGCCAAGCGGTTGAACGGCTCGCTGGCGATCATCGACAAGCGCCGGGCCGCCGCCAACACGATCGAAGCCGTGCACGTGGTGGGGGATGTCGAGGGGAAGGACTGCATCATCCCCGACGACATGATCGATACCGGCGGGACCATGGCGGAAGCCGTGCTGGCACTGAAGGAATTGGGCGCCAACGACATCTACATCTGTGCCACCCATGCCCTGCTCTCGGGGCCGGCGGTGGAGCGGCTGTCGAAGTCGCCCGTCAAGGAGATCGCGGTGACCGATACCATCGCGATCCCGGCCGATCGACACTTCCCGCAGCTCAAGGTGCTGACGGTGTCGGGACTGCTGGCCAAGGCGATCGGATACACGCATAGCGAGCAGTCGGTCAGCGCGCTGTTCGAATAACGCAGGACGGAGGCAGTATGCAGCTTGTGAAGCTCGCCGCGGAGTCTCGCGACAAAACTGGGAAGGGTGCCGCACGGGCCCTGCGTCGCGCGGGCAAGGTCCCCGCGACCATCTATGGCCACGGCATGCCATCGCGTTCGCTCGCGGTCGTTCATACCGAACTCGGCAAGCTGCTCGAGGTGATTGGTGGCGAGGCAGCGCTGCTCGACGTGACCATCGACGGCACCGTCCCAGTGCGCGCCCTGGTGCGTGAGGTCCAGCGCAACCCGGTCCGTCGCAGCGACGTGATCCACCTCGATCTCTACGCCATCACCGAGAACGAGCCGATCGTCGTCGAGATCCCGGTGCACATCGTCGGCACGGCCGAAGGGGTGCGCAACCAGGGTGGCGTGCTGGATCACCACCTGCACCGCATCTCGCTCAAGGTGCTCCCGGCGGACATCCCGGATCACATCGAGATCGACGTCACCGACCTCATGGTCAACCACGCGATTCACATCGGCGACATCAAGGTGGCCAAGGGCGAGATCATGAACGACGCGACCGTCTCGGTTGTCTCGGTCGTGGTCACGCGTGCCGAGGTCGCCGCCGTCACCGTGCCGACCGGCGCCGAGCCCGAGGTCATCAAGAAGGGCAAGGGCGAGGAAGGCGAGGTCGGAGCCGACAGCACCGGAGCGTAGGTGGCCAAGGCGATCGTGGGGCTCGGCAACCCCGGGCCCGAGTACGACCGCACGCGTCACAACGCCGGCTTCCTGCTGGTGGACCACCTTGCCGCGCAGTGGGGCTTCGGCCCATTCAAGCGCGGTGATCAGGCGGTGATGACCTCCGGGACGCTTCGCGGCGTCCCGGTTCGTTTATTGAAGCCGACGACGTTCATGAACCTGAGTGGCGATGCCCTGCGGGGGCTCCGCTCACCGTCATGGAATCCGGCCGAGGACCTGCTCGTGCTGGTGGACGATGTGGCTCTTCCCCCGGGGCGGTTTCGCCTCCGTGGCGCGGGCACTCCCGGCGGCCACAACGGACTGAAGAGCATCGAGGCGGCGCTGCGGCGGCAGGACTATCCGCGGCTCCGGATCGGGGTCGGGGCCAAGCCCCCGGAATACGACAGTTTGGCGGACTGGGTGCTGGGGAAGCAGACTTCCACGGAGCGGCAGGCGCTCGAGGGCACCCTGCAAGCGATGACCGAAGCGGTAGAATGCTGGCTGGCGCACGGTATCGAGCGCGCCATGAACGATTTCAATCCCGTGACCTAATCACCAGGACCACTCCGTGACCCTGTATGATCTCGCCCCGCTTACGCCCATCTTCGGCGGCATCGGCCTCATCGCGGCCATGGTGCTCTACTTCTCGCTCAAGCGCCTACCCGATGGGACCCCACGGATGCAGGAGATCGCGGGGCTGATCCAGGGCGGCGCGATGGCCTTCCTCCGCCGCCAGTACCTCGTCCTCCTCCCGGTGCTCTGCCTCGTGGCAGCCGCGCTCGCAGGAATGGTCCAGTGGCGCGTCGGTGCCGCCTTCGTCTTTGGCGGATTCTGCTCCGCCCTCGCCGGCTTCGCCGGCATGCGCGCCGCCACCAAGACCAATGTCCGCACCACCGAAGCGGCCCGGACCCAAGGCCTCGCCCGGGCGCTCGAGATCGCCTTCGACGGCGGCGCCGTGATGGGGCTCGCCGTCGCCTCCCTCGGCCTGCTCGGCCTCGGGGTGGTCGTCAACTTGGCCCTCCCCAAGGGCGACGCAGCCTTCATGGCCGCCGGCTTCCCCGTCTTCGCAGAAATCATGTCGGGCTTCGCGATGGGTGCCTCCTCGATCGCCCTCTTCGCGCGCGTCGGCGGCGGCATCTACACCAAGGCGGCGGATGTCGGCGCCGACCTCGTCGGCAAGGTGGAAAAGGGCATTCCCGAAGACGACCCGCGCAACCCGGCGACCATTGCCGACAACGTCGGCGACAACGTCGGTGACGTGGCCGGCATGGGCGCTGACATCTTCGAGAGCTATGTCGATGCCGTCGTCGCGGCCGTGGCCATTGGGGCCACCGCGATCGTGATCCCGGCCGAGATGCGGATCAGCGCGGTGGGGCTGCCGATCGCCCTGGCCACGGCGGGTCTCGGCGCATCCGTCGTCGGCATTGCTTCGATGAAGGTCTTCAAGAACAGCGCACCGGAGTGGGCCCTGCGTTACGTGCAGCTCCTCTCCGCCCTGCTCTTCCTCGGCGCAGCCTATTGGTTGACGACGGTCTTCCAAGTCAACATTCCCGGTACCGGCGGCAAGCCCTTCATGGCGATCCTCGCCGGTTCCATTGCCGGGCTGCTGATCGGCCTGGTGACCGAGTACTACACTGCCGCCGGACCGATTCGCCAAATCGCCAAGGCTTCGGAAACCGGTCCCGGCACGAACATCATCGCGGGTCTCGCCGTGGGGATGCAGTCGGTCGCCGGTCCCATCCTGCTGCTCTGTCTCACCGTCTACATCGCCAATCAGGCGACCGGCCTCTATGGCATCGCCCTCGCTGCGGTCGGCATGCTCGGCACGGTCGGCGTGACGATGACGGTGGACGCCTACGGCCCGATCGCCGACAATGCCGGCGGGATCTCCGAGATGAGCCATCTCGGCCCTGAGGTGCGCGCCATCACTGATCGCCTCGACTCGCTCGGCAACACCACTGCCGCGATCGGCAAGGGTTTTGCCATTGGTTCGGCGGTGCTCACCGCGCTCGCGCTCTTCTCCGCCTATGCGTCGGCGATCTCGGCCCGCACCGGTGAAGTGTTCACCCTCGACATCCTCAACCCCACGGTCGTTATCGGACTCTTCCTCGGCGGCATCCTGCCGTTCATGGTCGGTTCAATGACGATGACGGCGGTCGGTCGCGCCGCGGGCGCGGTAGTCGAGGAAGTCCGGCGCCAGTTCCGCGAGATCAAGGGATTGATGGAAGGGACAGCGCAGGCCGACTCGGCCCGCTGCGTCGACATCGCAACCAAGGCCGCGCTGCGCGAGATGGTCGCACCGGGTCTGCTCGCGGTCATCGCGCCAGTCGCCGTTGGCGGCCTCTTCGGCGTGCACGCGCTCGGCGGACTGCTTGCAGGCACGACCGTGAGCGGTGCCTTGCTCGCGCTCTTCATGGCGAACGCCGGTGGCGCGTGGGACAACGCCAAGAAATACATCGAGACCGGCAAGCACGGCGGCAAGGGATCGGACGTTCACAAGGCCGCCGTCGTTGGTGACACAGTCGGCGATCCATTCAAGGACACCTCGGGGCCCGGCATCTCGATCCTGATCAAGGTGACCTGCGTGGTGGCGCTGGTGTTCGCGCCCTGGTTTGCGAGCTTGGGCAGGTAGCACACGGGTGGTGGGTCGCCCCCGGCGGCCCACCACCCCCGCCTCCCTCTATCCACGACTCACAGCAAGGTTCCATGCTCTCTCTCGGTATCGTCGGTCTCCCCAACGTCGGCAAGTCCACGCTCTTCAACGCGCTGACCTCCGCTGGTGCCCTGGTCGCGAACTATCCCTTCGCCACCATCGAACCGAACACCGGCGTCGTTGAGGTGCCCGATCCACGACTCGCCGAAATCGCGAAGTTCGTGCATCCGGAACGCACGGTACCGGCCACAGTGCAGTTCGTCGACATTGCGGGACTGGTGGCAGGTGCCAGCCAGGGTGAAGGGCTGGGCAACCAGTTCCTCGCCAACATTCGCGAGGTCGATGCGGTGGTGCACGTGGTCCGCTGCTTCACCGACGATGACATCCAGCACGTCATGGGCGCGGTCGATCCGGTCCGCGACCGCGGCGTGATCAACACGGAGCTCGGGCTCGCCGATCTGGCCTCGGTCGAGAAGCGACTCGACAAGGCGCAGCGGGCAGCCAAGTCGGGCGACGCGCAGGCGAAGCTGGAGAAGGGGCTGCTCGAACGACTGGTGGAGGCGCTCAGCGAAGGCCGTCTGGCGCGAAGCGTGGAGCCGACCGAGGAAGAGCGCGCGAGCTACCAAAGTTTCAACCTGCTCACCTCCAAGCCGGTGCTGTATGCGGCCAACGTGCGCGAGGATGAACTCCAAGGTGGCAACGCCGCCGTGGAACGCCTGCGTGCCGCGATTGCCGCCGAAGGAGAGTCGGCGGAGCTGGTGATCTTCTCCGCGAAGGTGGAGGCGGAGCTCGCCGAGTTGCCCCAGGAGGATCGCGCCGACTTCCTCGAATCGCTCGGGGTCCATGAATCCGGACTCGATCGCCTTGCGGCAGCCGCCTACCACCTGCTTGGCTTGCAGAGTTACTTCACCGCGGGCGAAAAGGAAGTGCGCGCATGGACGGTGCGGCGTGGCGCCAAGGGACCCGAAGCCGCTGGCGTCATCCACAGTGATTTCGAGAAGGGATTCATCCGCGCGGAAACCGTGGCGTATGCCGATTTCGTCCGCGTCGGAGGTTGGAAGCCGGCCCGGGAGCAGGGGCTCTCGCGTGCCGAGGGGAAGGAATACGTCGTGCAGGACGGCGATGTCATGCTCTTCCGCTTCAGTTCCTGATGCCGAGCCCCACCGAACCACCTCTTGTGATGGGAAGGGACCTCATGTTTCCCCGGATTGCTGCCACGTTCACCAGCGGCGTCGCCTGCCTCGCGTTCGCTCTGGGGGGCTGCGGGAAGGCTTCCGTGACGCCGGTCGTCACCGTCATCACGCAAGCCACACTTGATTCGTTGCCACACAAAACCATTACCGAGGGTCGCCGACTCTGCGAGGCCGACGGTCGGGGCAGTTGCCCGCTCGGTGCCGCGTTCGGCAACTGGCTCGACGATACGCACTTCGCCCTGTGGGAACCGGGGCGACCGGTGATGATCTGGAGCGGCACCGACACCACCGCGCTCGAACTCGGCACCACTGATGGCGAGCAGCAGGCGCCGGTTGTGGCGCTCGCTGTGGCGAAGGAGGGCTCGGGATACCGCGTCCTCGTGACGGGTGGCGAGGATCGCCTGCTGCACTACAACTCGGCCGGCCACCTCGAGAAGCCGACGGCGCTGCCGCAGATCAGCGGTGTGTTCAATCGCGGCTTCGCCAGCGACCTGATCCTGCTCGAACGGATTCGCCCCATTGCAGGGGCACCGGGAATGCGTTTCGAGGTGGATGTGCTCGGCGCAGCGACCGACACGAGCGGCACCCCGGTCATGCGGCTGGTGCTTCCCTGGCTCACCATGGCAGACTCGGTTCGGCTCGGCCTGCCGCCGTTCTTCCCAGCCTGGCCAAGCTTTGGCGTCGATCGGGCCGGCGACTTCGTCTGGAGTCCGGCGGACCGATTTGTCCTCCACGGCAGCGACGCGAAGGGGCACGAGCGGTGGACCATCACAGGTGACTTCCCCGGACCGGAGATCACGCCGGCCGATATGGCCGCCCGACGCGCCGAGGCCCTGGCCACCGGCACCAGCGAAGGACTGACGCCGGAGCAGGTGGACACCATCTCCAACCGTACGGCACGGTACTTCCCGGCCATCAGCGGCATCGCTGCCAGCCGGAAGGGCGACTTTCTCGCCGTCGGCGCGATCAGCCCGACGCACGATTCCGTCACCTGCTACCACATTGACGCAGACGGAAAGTTGCTGGGGCAATTCCAGCTCCCGCGCCGCACGAGGGTGGTGCTCTTCGCCGGCGATTCGATGCTGGTGCACCGCCCCACCGAGGGCGAACCGTGGGAAGTGCGCTGGCTCAAGCTCGCGCCGAGCCATTGATGTCTGGCCGGTGGCGTGCCGTGAGCCTCCTCCTTCTGCTCGCGGCACGCTCGGCAACGTCCCAATCGACCAGGGCGTCCTCCCCACCTCCCATTCGCTGGCCAGTCGTCGCCGCAGCGACCGGGCTCGTCGCCGCAGCCTCACTGCTCGATGCGGCCATCGCGCATGACCTACAGGAACATCCCTCCGCCGATCGACTCAGCACCGCCAACGACCTGGCACGCTTCGGCACCGTCACCATCATCGGACCCACTGTGGGCGTGCTGGCGATCGTCGGGCTGGTGGCGCATCAACGCGCCCTCACACACGCCGCCCTCGAGACCACGGCGTCGGTGGCTGCCGCGACAATCGCGGTGCAGGGGCTGAAGCTCATCGTGGGTCGGGAACGACCGTACAACGATCCCGATCGTGCCGGAGACGACTTTGCGCCGTTCTCCGGGAAGGCGTCCTTCCCGTCGGGGCACACCACCGTGGCGTTCGCGTTTGCCACCGCGCTCGGCGATGCGATCCACCGCCCCTGGGCGCGCGTCGGCCTTTACGCCCTGGCCACCGGCACGGCGTGGGCCCGGGTGGCGCAGGATGCCCACTGGACCAGCGACGTCGTGGCTGGCGCGGCGCTCGGGGTGGCGTCGGCCAAATTCGCGACCGGCCGGCGCACCATCTTCGGCCTTCGCGCCCCTCGTCTCGGAATCAGCAGTCACCGGCTCACGGTCTCATGGGACGGCCTGCCGTGGCAGCCCGCCATCAGCCACTGAGCCGCGTGACCGGGCGCTGGTCGGCGACCCCGCCTCCCGCCTAGACTACAGCCATGCGTCACTTTCCCCTGATTGCCGCGATCCTGGCGAGCGCCTCCCCGCTCGCGGCCCAGACCGCCGATCCCGCACCACCCCCGCGCGTCCAGCCGCCGCGGCAGGATTCCCTGCTCCATCAGGGTGCCACGGTTCAGGTCCGGGTGCCCTCGCTCGGCGCCAGCCTCCTCATCGGCCAGGTGGGCCACTCCAACCGCTCGCCCGGTTGCCTCGGGATCGCCCTCGAAAAGCGCGATACGGCGGGCCGCCAGTACTTCACCTACCTGAAGGGGGTCACCCTCCTCCAGGTCGATCGCCGGACCAATCAAGGATTCCATGTCCGCCTGGACTCCCCACCCGGCCCGGAGGACTGGCTGACGCTGACCAAGGCGGAGGTCGCCGTCGCCGACAGCGGCTGCCACCGGCGCTGAGGGAATCCGGCCGCCGGAGGGAGCCCACTGGCCTCCGCTGCCCGACCCGGATATCTTTGCCGCCCCTACAGTTATCCTCTCCAGCTGCCGCACCAGCGCCGGGGCGTCTCCAGTCCGAAGGAAGGTGCCGATGGGCCGTACCTATGAGGCGGTTTACATCTTCGATTCTGCTCTCGAAGAGACTGCCATCACCGAGAAACTCGAGCGATTTCACGCACTGCTTCCGCAGCAGGGCGACAGCGCGATTGCGCTGACGACCTGGGGCAAGCGGACCTTGGCCTACCCCATCGCGGGGAAGGAGACCGGGTACTACGTGATCGCCAAGTTTGAAGCCGAGGCGCAGAGCCTCCCAGAGTTCGAGCGCGCGATGAAGCTCGACGAAGGGTTGCTCCGTCATCTCATCGTGCTTGACGAGGGCGCCCAGATGGCCCCGACGCCCAGCGCCAAGGATGGGGAGGAAGAGGACTGATGGCTCGCCAACAGAAGACCTGTGCCATCTGCGAGTCCGGCGTACATGTCGTCGACTTCAAGGATGAGCGTCTCCTCAGCCGATTCCTGACTGAACGAGGCAAGATTCTCCCGAGCCGCCTGTCCGGCACCTGTGCCCGGCATCAGCGGCAGTTGAGCACGGCGGTCAAGCGGGCGCGCCAGATGGCGCTCCTACCGTACATCAAGGGATTCGCGGGCTGACCATTCCGTTGGCGGTGCCCGGCTCGACCGGGCGCCGCTCCCCGTGGCCGACCGTTCTGGTGACGGCCGGATTCATTGTGGCCGGGCCGCCGGGGGCCATCCTGTTCGTGGCAGCACCCCTGCTCTGCCTGCTGGCGGTGTCACGACCGCGGCATCGGGAGGAATGGCTGGGCATCATCGCCATGGCGGCGATCGTGACCCTGGTGTTGCGGAGCGATGCGACGGTGATCGAACAGACCAGCAGGGCGATGGCGATCGCGTTTGCCGGATCGCTGCTGGTCACCGCTCTGCTGGGACTGCGCAGTCTGGCGGACAAGCTCATTCTGGCAGCGGCCGGGGCGAGCGCCGTGACCATCGGCTGGAGTGCCCACCTCGGAATCCATTTCGCGGGCATTCGCGCGGCGGTGGTGACCATGCTCTGGGAGGGATACCGCGCCTACCCGGGTGGGTTGTCGCTCCCCCCGACGCCGTACGACCAGGCCACGCTGGATGGAATGTCGGCAGCGGCACGAGCGGGACGGGAGGCGCAACTCTCGGCCTACGTCCATGCGATGAGCGGGCTCTACCCCGGCATCCTGGTGGTCGGGGCACTGGTGGGCGGATGGATCGCCTGGCTCTGGTATCACCGGATCGCCCAGCGGCCGATGGGGGTGCCCTCACCACCGGTCAGTCGGCTGCGGTTCAACGATCAGCTGGTGTGGGGGCTGATTGGTGGACTGGGATTGACGCTGTTCACGCTGCCCGAACCGATCGGGGTGATCGGCTCGAATGTACTCTTCGTGCTGGGGGCGCTCTATTGGGCGCGCGGTCTGGCGATCACCCGGTACGCCTTGGCGATGTTTCCCGCGCCGCCACTGTTCAAGATCGCCCTGACGGCATTGCTGGTTCTACCATTGGCCTTTGGTGGATGGCTCGTGATGGGAGTGGCCGACACCTGGCTCGACATTCGGCGGCGACTGCAGCCGCCCAAAGGAGTATCACCATGATGGAACTGATTCTTCGCACGAGCGTCCCCTCCCTCGGCAAGGCGGGTGACATGGTGCGGGTAAAGCCCGGCTACGGCCGGAATTTCCTGCTGCCCCGCGGACTGGCATTCGAGGCCACCGAGGGCAACAAGAAGCGCATCGCCGCCGAGAGCAAGGCCCGCGACGCCCAGGCGGCCGCAGAGCGCGCCGAGGCCGAGAAGTTCGCGCTGCAGCTGGGCGCGGTCGCGCTGAGCTTCACCGCCAAGGCCGGTGAGGATGGCAAGCTCTTCGGGTCAATCACCTCGGGCGATATCGCCGAGCAGCTCGCCACCAAGGGCCTGACGGTGGACAAACGGAAGATCGAGCTCGAGCACCCGCTCAAGCACCTCGGCTTCCACACGGTCGTGGTCCGGCTGCATCACGACGTGCACGCGGACGTCAAGGTGAACGTGACGGCCGAGAGCTGATCGGCCCTGCCGCCCCAGTGCCCCCCACCAGCACGCGCCGCCCTGTGTCACGAGAAGGGAGCCAGACCGTCTCCCTTCCCGTGCCATCAGTGTGCCGTCTCGGCGTCTCATTCTGCACAGTGGAGACTGTCTCAAATCACCACGCTGATGCGTTCCCTCTGATCGGGTATTCCATCCTTCATCTGGCAGACATGCACTTCAGCCAGCGGACCCGGTACCGATGAGCAGCGGCACGTTGGCACGGTTGCCCCGGCAGGTGCAGCCACTGGTCGCCGCGATCGAAGATCGGAAAGGCGTCAGTATTCTCGTACTGGACCTCAGGGGACTCAACGATTTCGCCGATTTTTTCGTGATCGCGTCCGGCACCTCCGATGCACACGTGCGCGGGCTGGCGGATGGGGTACAGCGGATGATGGACACGAGCGGACATCCGGCGCATCATGTAGAAGGCCTGACTGGTGGCCGCTGGGTCCTGCTCGACTTCGTGGATGTCGTCGTTCACCTGTTCCACCCGGAGACCAGGGCGTTCTACCAGCTTGAACGCCTGTGGCAGGACGCACCAGCGCTCTTCTCCGAAACGTGACCGTCCGCGCCGGACGGGAGGTCCCACCCATGCGCAAACTCGCCTGGCTCTCCGCGATCGCCCTGCTCCTCGCTCCGCGAGCAGTGTCGGCCCAGTACTTCGGGCAGAACAAGGTCCAGTACACCAAATTCGATTTCAAGGTGCTCGAGACCGAGCACTTCGATGTTTACTACTACCCCGTCGAGCGCGAGGCGGCCTATGACGTCGCCCGGATGGCCGAGCGGTCCTACGCGCGATTGTCGCTGGTGCTGCGGCACCAGTTCCGCGAGCGGAAGCCGATCGTGCTCTACGCGTCGCACTCCGATTTCGTCCAGACCACGATTTCCGACGAAGAGGTCGGCGAGGGGACCGGTGGCTTCACCGACTTCCTGAAGCACCGCAACGTGCTGCCGCTCACCGGCTCCTATGCCGACGTGGAGCACGTGCTGCAGCACGAAATGACCCACCAGTTCCAGTACGATGTCTGGTCCGGTGGCCGGGCAGGCGGTGGCATTCAGACCATCATGGCCATCAATCCGCCGCTCTGGTTCGTCGAGGGAATGGCGGAGTACTTCTCGATCGGCAAGATCGACGCGAATACCGCGATGTGGCTGCGTGACGCTGCGGCCGAGGGGAAGCTGCCGACCATCAAGCAACTCGAGACCGACCCGCGGATCTTTCCGTACCGGTTCGGTCAGGCCATCGTGACCTACATCGGTCAACGGTGGGGCGATGAGGCGATCGCCACGATCCTCCAGAACTCGCGCACCGGCACGCTCGAGGCGGCCTTCCGGCGGGTGATCGGCCTCGACTTCCGACAGCTGGGCGACCAGTGGCGGGATGCGGTGCAGAAGGAGTACCTCCCCGAGCTTGACACGCGGGTGAAGGCATCGGCCGTGTCGCAGGCACTGCTCACCAAGGAGCGCAGTGACGGCACGCTGCACTTGGCGCCCGCCCTGTCACCGGACGGATCGCAGGTTGCCTACTTCTCGGAGAAGAATTTCTACTTCGTGGACCTCTGGCTGGCGGATGGCACCTCTGGCAAGCCGATTCGCCGGCTCCTCAAGTCGAGCTGGAGCTCCAACTACGAGACGTTCCGCTTCATCAACTCGTCGGCCAGCTGGTCGCCCGACGGGAAGTACCTGGCGTTCGCGGCCAAGCGCGGCCCCAAGGACGACATCGTCATCCTCGACGTGAAGCGCAACAAGGAAGTGAATCACATCACCCTGGAATTGAGCGGGGTGACCACGCCCGCCTGGAGTCCCGACGGCAAGCGCCTGGTCTTCACCGGCTACGATGGCGGGCTCTCCGATCTCTTCCTGATCGATCGCGACGGGAAGAATCTCACCCGGCTCACCAACGACAAGTACGCTGACTTCCATCCGCAGTGGTCGCCCGATGGCAGCACCATCGCCTTCACCACCGATCGCGGTCCGGAGACCAACTTCCAGACCCTGGAAATCGGCAACTTCCGGCTGGCGCTCTACCACCTCGACACCGGGCGGATCGACGCACTGAAGGGAATGGAGTACGGCAAGAATACGGACCCGCAGTGGGCACCGGACGGCAAGTCGCTCGCCTTCGTCTCCGATCGCGACGGCGTGAGCAACATCTACCTCTATGATCTGGCCAACAGCGAGATCTACCAGCTCACCAATCTCTTCACCGGCGCGCAGGGCATCACGCCGCTGTCGCCGATCCTGTCGTGGGCGCCCAAGGCGGACAAGCTTGCCTACGTCTACTACGAGAAGGGCGACTACAACGTCTACGTGCTCCCCGATCCGCGCAGCCTGAAGAAGGAGCCCTGGCGCCCACGGCCGGTCTCGGTGGCGATGAGCGACACGAGCGGGCGGTTGGCACCCATCGACAGTACGGTCGGCAACAACAGCGCCATCTACCGCTCGGCACAGGGCTTCCGACGGGCCGACTCGGTCTCGCCCCTGACCGTGGCGCAGCGAGCCTATGCCGCGGTGTCCATCCGGCAGCTGATGGACTCGACCCTGCTCGGGTTGCCCGACACGGCGACCTTCACGCAGCGCGATTACAAGGTGCACTTCACGCCCGATTACGTTGCGCGGCCGAGCATCGGCTACACCCGGGACAATTTCGGCCGCGGCTTCTTCGGCGGCACGTCGGTGTCGCTCTCCGACATGCTCGGCTCGCACCAGCTGGCCTTCAGCGGCTACGTGAATGGCCGCATCGATGAGGCCCAGGTGTTCGCCGCGTACGCGAACCTGTCCCACCGGGTGAACTGGGTGGCCGGCCTCTCGCAGACGCCATACTACTTCTATCAGGGCAGCGGGATCATCGAGGGTCCCAGTGCATTCGAGAACACCTACGTCCAGCAGTATCGACGTCTGGTGCTCCGCTCAGCGTTCGTCCAGGCGATCTATCCGCTCTCGCGCTTCAAGCGCATGGAGGCTGGCTTCGCCGTGACCGACCTTGACGACGCGATCCTCAACCTGCTCGAGCCGTTCGATCCGAGCAGCGGCCTGCTGACCCAGGATCCGTACACCCAGCGGATCGGCCTGCAGAACGTCGGCATGGTGCAGCCGTCCGTTGCGTACGTCTTCGACAATTCGTTGAGCGGCTACATCGGACCGATGCTGGGCCGTCGCTCCCGGTTCGAGATCACGCCGACGCTGGGCGGCTGGCGCTACACCCAGCTGGTCGGCGACTATCGTCGCTACGACAAGCTCTTCGGGCCATTCACGCTGGCCACCCGCGCGCTGTACTACGGTCGGACCGGTCGCGATGCGTACCAGTTCAAGATGTTCCTGGGCTATCCCGACCTGATCCGCGGCCAGACCAGCGGCTCGTATTCGCGGAATGAATGCGCGGTGACCCAAGTCGATCCGAACTCCGCCACCGGCTGCACCGCGCTCGACCAGCTGGTGGGCACGTCGATCGCCGTGGCGAACGCCGAGATTCGCGTCCCGGTGATCACACCGGGTCGCGGCTTCTGGCCCGCCGCGGTGCCCCCGGTGGAACTGGCCGCCTTCTTTGATGCCGGCGTCGCGTGGGATGACAGCAGCAGCGTGCGGTTCTCGCGTCCGGCCGGATCGTCCGTCTCTGCCATCCGGGTGCCACTCACCTCCATCGGTGGCTCGGCGAGAATCAACCTGTTCGGCTTCGTCATCCTGCGATTCGACTACACCAAGCCGTTGCAGCGCCCAGGCGTGAAGCCGTACTGGACCATCTCGTTCGGGCCGGTCTTCTGAGCGGGCGCATCGTGCGGCACGTGTTTGCTGCGGTCGTGGTCGCCGCTATGCTCGGCTGCAGCGACTCCACTCCCAAGGTGCAGCCACTCGCACCGGAGCCGATGACGGGCGAGTCCGTGCTGCGACTGCCCCGCAGTGGTGGCACTGCCACGCTCTTCCGACCGGACCTGCGTACCACGATCGACTATCGCATTCCGGGCGTGCCGCCGATTGAACGAACGCTCGCGACGAGTCTGGCGGACCGGACAGTGTACGCGGTCGATCCCTCGGGGCGGCTGATCAATCTGGATCTCCTCGCGGGGCGCTGTTGCACCCAGTCAGTGCAGGCCAAGGACTTCAGCGGGACAGCCAGCGGCGAGGTGTTCGGGTTCGACTCGACGCATCAGGCGGTCCGGCTCAGTGACCGGACCTTGCAGACCTACCGCGCTTCGCTGATCGCGGGCAACGTCAAATTGGTGCGAGGCCCCGGCTCCCAGGTGGTGGCCATCGCCCACGACGATGGCATGGCGCAGGTCATCGGTGACGATGGTGAACGTCGTCGGATCAAGATTCCGAAGGGCGAAGTCTCCGTCACACTCTACGGCGAACTCTTCACCGTCATCACCCCGAATGGGCTCGAGCTGGTCGATCCGTCCGGCGCGAGGCCGCCGAAACTGCTCTCCGTGAGCGGCACGCCACTGCATGCTGTCTTCTCGCCTTCGGGGCACCGGATCTACATCGCACGGCAGGCAAAGGACATCGTCGCGTTCGACCGCTTCACCGGAAGCGAGGTGGCCACCCTGCCCCTCTCCGGCACCGCCTCCGCCCTGCGGATGGATCGTACCGGGCGCTGGCTGCTCGCTCGCAACGGCAAGACCGACTCGGTCTGGGTGATCGATGCCACCGGCTGGTCGATCGTCACGACGGTCATTACCCCGTGGCAAGACGATCTGCCGGCGGTGACTGCGGGAAAGAATCTCCTGCTCCGGCGGGACAAGGACGTCGTCAGCCTGGACCTCACCACGCCCAAACTTCCCCAGACGGCCCGGCTCACTGGCGCGGCCGATGATCTCTTCGTTCCACTCGCCTGGGTGCCCAAGTCCGCGGCCCTGGACTTCTCGCCGCCGGCAGCGGTGGCGACGACTCCGACCGTCCGTCCGGACAGCGTCATTCCGCTGCCCGGCAGTACCGCCCCACCGGTTGCGGTCGGCAAGACCCCGGTCGCTGGCAAGACAGCCGGCGCCCAGACCGGTTTCTTCATCCAAGTCTCCTCCTCCCAGAACCAGGACTGGGCCAAGGCGCTCTCCCAGCAGCTCAAGGATGGCGGCTTCCCGTCCCAGGTGCTCGATCCTGAGAGCCCTGAACAGGGGTATCGCGTGGTCGTTGGTCCCTACCCCACCCGGGACGAGGCCGATGCGGTCGGCAAGCGGCTGGGACGCTCATATTTCATCGTCACGGCGGGTGCCGGCGGCACCTGATCGAGGCCCTGCGATTCGGGCCGCCCACCGCTATCTTTGCGCCTTCCGGATCACCCCCCCTCTCGGGCTGGGTGGTACCGCCTGCGGCTACCCCATTCCTGTGATGCAATGAAGCTTACCCGGCTCGAACTGTCCGGCTTCAAGTCGTTTGCCGATACCGTGTCGCTCTCCTTCGAGGAGGGCGTGACCTGCATCGTGGGCCCCAATGGCTGCGGCAAGTCGAATGTCTCCGATGCCGTCCGCTGGGTCCTCGGCGAGCAGTCCGCGCGCCTGCTCCGCGGTGGCAAGATGGAGGATGTGATCTTCCAGGGGGCCGCCACGCGGCGCCCGGTGAACGTGACCCAGGTCTCGCTCTATCTCGACAATTCAGCCGGCGACCTGCCCACGCCGTACACTGAGGTGGTGGTGACCCGCCGACTCTCACGGTCGGGACAGAGCGATTACCTGCTCAACAACTCGCCCGTGCGGCTGCGCGACATCCAGGATCTGCTCCGGGGCACCGGCCTCGGCAGCGATGCCGGCGTGGTGATCGAAGCGAAGATGATCGACCTGCTGCTCTCCGATCGTGCCGACGAACGTCGGTCGCTCTTCGAAGAGGCCGCCGGCGTCGGACTCTACCGCGATCGCCGCCACACCACCGCGCGGCGCCTCGAGGAGACGGCCGCCGATCTCCAGCGGCTCGAAGACCTGATTGCCGAGGTGCAATCGCAGTTGCGGTCGCTGGCGCGCCAGAAGGGAAAGACCGAGCGGCATTCCGCGCTCACCGAGGAGAAGTTCGCCGTCACGATCACACTCGCCCGCCGCAAGCTTGATCAGCTCACCGAGGATGCCGAGACGTTTGAACGGCGTCACGCCGAACTCACCGCCCTCCTTCCCGAAGCCCGTGAGCGCCTCGCCACCACCGAGGCGAGTCGGGAGACGGCAGCCCACGAGCGCAACGCCGCCGAGCGTCATCGGACCACGGTGGCTGAAGATCTCGCGGCCTCGCGCGTGGAACTCGGTCGCCTCGACGGCGACCTGGCCGTTGCCGCCGAACGTCTGGCCAACGCGGCCGAGCGCCGCAGTCGCGCGGCGGCCGAGCGCAGTGAGCTCGAGATCCGGCTCCAGCAGGCCCAGCGCGAATCGATCAGCGCCACGTCGGAGCATGAGAGCGCCGGCGTCGAGCACGAACGCGTGCAGGCGGAGCTGGCCGGCCGCGCATCGGAGGAGGAATCCGTCCGCACCCGCCTCGCCGCACAACGCGAGACGGTGCGCGCGCTCGAGCAGGAATTGCAGCAGGCCGCGCAGCAACTGCGCTCGCTCGAAGGCGAACGCACCGCGCTCGAGGGCGAGCTGGCATCCCTTCGCGAGCGAATGGCGCAGGAAGCAACACACCAGACGCAACTCACTCAGGAACGGCAGGCCACCGGCGAGCGTCTCACCGAGGCGCGCGCCACGGCCGAGCGCGAGAGCGACGCGACCCGCCACGGCACCACCGTCGCAGAACAGGCGCGACTGCGGTTGCGTGAGACGCGCGATCGGGAAGCGCGGGAGCTGGCGGAGCGACGCGCGCTCGAGGAAGACCTGGCCAAGCTGGCCGCCCGCCGTGCCGCCCTCGAGGCGCTGGAACGCGACCGCGTCGGACTCGCCCCGGCCGCCGCCGCCCTGCTCGCCAATCGGGCTCGGTTCGGTGACGGCGTGCTCGGACCGCTGTCGGATTTCATCTCCACCGAAGGCGACCAGGCCGAACTGGGCGAGCAGTTGCTGGGCGATTTCCTCAATGCGGTGCTGGTGCGCGACACGGCCACCGCCCAGGCGGTGCAGGCGTGGCATGCCGAGGAACGCCCCGGCACGCTCATCCTGTTGCCGGTGGCTCCGGGACCGCACGCCGCCCAGGCAGCGGTCGACAGCCGACTCCGCATCGATCCGCTCGCCGCATCGTGGGTGAGTGCGCTGGTCGGCGGCTCCGAAGTCCTCGACACCGCGGGACATGCCCTGCGTCGGCCCAATGGCGTGATCTACCTGACCGGTCCGGCCGCGGCCTCGGGCCCGCTTCGGCGCCGGGCCGAACTCAAGAGCCTGGCCCGCGAGGTCGAGCGGGGCACCGTCACACTCGCGCAGGCCGACGCCCGCCGCAGCGAAACGGCCGCGGAGCTGGCGCAGCTCGAGGCCGCAGCCGAGCAGGCACAGCAGGCCGCCGATCGCCTGCGCGAGACGGAGCGACAGGCCATCGCCGCTCGCGAGGATCTGGCGCGCCGGGTAGCCAACCTCGATCGCGAGCTCACCGAACTCACCACTCAGCTCGATCGACTCGGCGAACGGCTCGCCCGTGCCGAAGCCCGGCTCGGTGAGGTCGACCACGCGCTCACCGACGGCACTCGTCAACGGACCCAGCTCGACGAAGGCCTCGTCGCGGGACGACTCGCGCTCGCGGCACTCGACGCCGAGCAGGAACGGGCGCGCGAGGAACGGTCGCAGTGGCAGGTGCAGGAAGCGCACATCAGCGCCCGACTGCGCGCGGCCGCCGATGCGATGACCCGCACCAAGCAGGTCATCAGCGAGGCGGAAGCAAGTGGCCGCGCGCGCACGGAGGAGATCGACCGGCTGCTCGCCGATGCGACGACCCTCGAGGCGCAGCGCGCCCGGTGGCAGGCCGCGCGCGAGGAACGGGCGAGCCACGTCGCCGCGTTGCAGTCGGCCAATGCCGAAGCCGAGACGGCACAGCACGCGGCCGAAGCGCAGCTGAACGAGACCGAGATCACCCTCACCGAGGCGCGTCGGGAGGTCGAGGCACTCGCCGAGGAGCATCATCGTCTCGAACTGGGTGTCGCCGAGGCGAAGGCACAGCGCAGCCGCATCGTCGAGCGGGTCGAGACCGAATGGCGGCAGACCTTCGAGGAACTGGTCAACACCGCCCCGTTGCTCGACCTCGACCTCGAGAGTCTGGAGATCGAGGCGGAGCGAATCATCAGCTCACTCGAATCGATCGGACCCGTCAATCCGCTCGCCATTGAGGAGCACGCCGAGGAGAGCAAGCGCGTGACCTTCCTTCAGACCCAGCGTGACGATCTGGTGGCAGCACGGCAGTCGCTGCTCCAAGCCATCCACGAAATCGACGGCACCGCGCGGGCGCTCTTCCTCGAGACCTTCAACGCGGTCCGCGACAACTTCGTGAACGTCTTCCAGACGCTCTTCGGCGGCGGCGAGTGCGAGCTGCGGCTCAGCGACCCGGACGACCCGCTCGAATCCGAGATTGAGATCCATGCCGCGCCCCGCGGCAAGCGGACCCAGCGCATCCATCTCCTCTCGTCAGGAGAACGGACGCTGGTGGCGGTGTCGCTGCTCTTCTCGATCTACCTGACCAAGCCGAGCCCCTTCTGTCTCATGGACGAAGTGGACGCCCCGCTCGACGATGCCAACGTCGGCCGGTTCCTGCTGCTCCTCGACGAGTTCAAGAAGGACACCCAGTTCCTGGTCATCACCCACAACCCGCGGACGATGCAGGCCGCCGACAGCGTCTACGGCGTCACCATGCAGGAACCGGGGGTGTCCACCATCGTCGGGGTCAAGCTGAGCGAGCACGGCGACCAGACCGCCGCCGCCTGACTTTCGCCCATTTCCCCGGTTAGACTCCACCCATGTTGATTGTCATGAAGCCCGATGCCACACCCGCGGACATCGCCGGTGTGGTCAGCGTCATCGCCGGGATGGGCTACGAAGCCCGCCCCATGCCAGGCCGTCAGCGCACCACCGTCGGCCTGGTCGGGAACGATGGCCGCGTGGACTCCTCGCTGGTCGCCGGCATGGCCGGGGTCGCCGAGATTATTCACGTCTCCAAGCCCTACAAGCAGGTCTCCCGGGAATGGAAGCCCGAGCCCACCCGGGTGCCCCTCCCCGACGGTTCCACCGTGGGCGGACGAGAAGTCATCATCATGGCGGGCCCCTGCTCAGTGGAGAGCGAGGAGCAGATCCTCCTCTCTGCCCGTCAGGTGCGGGCCGCCGGAGCCACCGTGCTCCGTGGTGGCGCGTTCAAGCCCCGTTCGTCGCCCTACTCCTTCCAAGGGATGGGAGTCCGCGGGCTGGAGCTGTTGGCCATGGCGCGTGCCGAAACCGGGCTGATGATCGTCACCGAAGCGATGGACCTCGAAGGGCTCGAGGCCGTGGCCGAGGTGGCGGACATCATCCAGATCGGGGCGCGCAGCATGCAGAACTATCCACTGCTCAAGGAATGCGGTCGGCTCCGCAAGCCGATCCTCCTCAAGCGCGGACTCGCCGCCACGATCGTCGAGCTCCTCCTCTCGGCCGAATACATCCTGGCCGAAGGCAACCCTGACGTGATTCTCTGCGAGCGCGGCATTCGCTCCTTCGACACGGCCACGCGCAATCTCTTCGACATCGCCGCCATCGCGGTGGTGCACGGATTGTCGCACCTGCCGATCGTGGCCGATCCGAGCCACGGCACCGGCCATCGTGACATGGTGCCCGCCATGGCGCGCGCCGCGGTCGCGGCCGGCGCCGACGGGCTGCTCATCGAGGTGCACCCCAATCCGGAACGGGCACTCTCCGATGGGGCGCAGAGCCTCTATCCTGAAGAGTTCGAGCGGATGATGCGCGACGTCGGGGCCATTGCCGAGGTGATCGGCCGTACGATTGCCGCGCCCGTCCCGAGCCCGGCATGAAGTCCCTGCTCGCAGGCGGCATCGCACTCGCTGCGCTGCTGGTGTGGCCGGTGGCGACCCGCGCCCAGGCCGTGAACAACGACGACGCCATCGCCATCGTCAATCGCGCGGCGCGCATCTACCGGAACCTGAGCGGGTTGCAGGCCGACTTCCGCCAGCGCCTGATCGACGACGCTCCCGGCATGGGAACCCGTGACTCCAAGGGGACGCTCTACCAGTCCGGCGACAACAAGTTCGCCATGCGCTGGTCCGATCCCGCCGGCGATCTCATCGCCATTGATGGCCAGCGAATGATCGTCTACACCCCCAGCGACTACCCCAAGGTCGCCCAGGAGTATGCCCGGCCCACCGGCCCGGTCTACGGTGCGAATTTCATGGGATATTTCCTGGATGACGCGGCGGACCGCTACCAGATTTCGTACGAGAAGGCCGAGGTGATCGACGGCGTGCAATGTGATGCGGTGAAGCTGGAGCCCATCCGGAAGGACATGAACTTCCGCAGCGCGACGATCTGGTTTGCCCGCACCGACAACCTGCCGCACAAGCTGCGCATCGTCGAACCGCTGCAGATCCGTGAACTGACTTTCTCGCGGGTCCAGCCCAACGTCGGGGTCGCCCCGGAGAAGTTCAAGTTCGTCCCGCCGGCCGGCGTGCGCATCGTCTCGCAGTAGCGCCGCGCCCGCTACTCGTTCAACAGCCGCTCCATCCGCCTGGCCTCGCTCTCCTCGAGGCCACTCGTGCGTGCCAGGCGCAGCGTTTCCTTCGCCAGGGCGATGTAGAGCGACCGATCGGAGCCGCTCAGCGCGTGCAGGTGCGCCGCGACGGTGCCCACGTCCCCCCGACGGATGGGACCGGTGAGGGCGGTCGCTGGATCGTCGTTGGCAAGGTTGCGGACGGTGCCAGAGAGCAGCGCGTGGAACAGTTGCCCGGAGGCGGCCCCAGCCCCGGCCTCGGTTGCGAGCCGCTCGGCCACCGCCGCGAGCGCCACCACGAAATTCGAGGAGAAGACTGCCGCGGCGTGGTACAGCGGCTTGCCCGCGGCCGACATCTCGATGATGGGCGCCATCCCCAATCCCTCTGCGATGCGTCGAGCGGCCCGAACTGCCTCTGGGGAGCCCTCCACCACCGCAGGGGTCCCCGCGAGCGCCTGCGGGTCACCTCGGACGTCCGCGAAGGTCTGGAGTGGGTGCAGCGACCCCAGAGCGGCGCCGGAGGCAGCCAAGCGCGAGAGCACCTCGCTCCCGTGCCGTCCCGAAGTGTGCAGTACCACGTGAGTCGGGCCCACGTCGCCGTCTGTGGCGAGCTGCGCCGCGACCGAGGCGATGGCATCATCGGGAACGGCAACTATCACCACGGTCGAGGCGGCGAGGCCAGCTGCCCAGCGAGTCTCTGGTTCGGGCACCCCCTCAGGCAGCCGGCGACTGTGGCGCACCAGCAGCCGCACCGGCGTGCCGGATAGCACGAGGGCGCGTGCGAGCGTGAGCCCGACGCGCCCTGCGCCGACGACGGCGACGGCTGGGGTCACTGCCCCGCGACTTCCGCCAGCAGCCCGCGCGGAGTGGTCGCCTTGCGCAGCAACTCGAGCGCCGCGTGGACCTGCGGATCATCGGAATTGCGACGGCGCAGTTCGGCCTCGCGGCCGAAGACGTAGCGCGAGATCTCCCAGGAGAGCTGTTCGTCCACCAGGGCCGAACCGTCCGACACCTCTTCTGGGGTCAGGGCGACGCCCTTGGTCTTGAGTCGGTCAATCAACGACTGACGCATGGCCGGCGTCACCTTGAAGCTTTCGGACGTAACGTCGTTTTTTGCCTTCACCTCAAGCGCGGTCGCGGTGAGGGCGTCCCGGTAGGCCGTGACGTTCGTGCCGATTGCCTTCGCGAAATTCTTTTCGCCATCGGTGAGCGTGTCGCTACGGACGATCCGGTCAGGCACGATGCCACCGCCCCCCTTCACGAGTCGGCCACTGATGGTCTTGAACGTCGGCAGCGGCTTGGCGGAGGTGTCCTTTCCGCTCGCCTGGAGCTCCGCCAACCGATACTGCTCCGCCTGGCTCTTCGCCGTGCGCTGGATGGTGCGCCCGCTCGGCGTGAACCAGCGCCCAGTCGTGAGCTTCAGGCCCGCTCCAGGGCCGAGAGTCCAGAACGACTGCACGAGCCCCTTCCCGAACGTCGGCACCCCGACGACCACCGCGCGATCGTTGTCCTGCAACGCCCCGGCGATGATCTCGGCGGCACTGGCGGAGAACTCGTTGACCAGCACCACCACCGGGAGGCCACCGTACTTCTGCGTCGCCTTGTCGGAGAACTCCTTGTTCATCTCCGCGAAGCGACCGTGAGTCGAAACGATCTTCGCCCCTGGATCGAGGAAGACATCGGAGACCGCGGCACCCTGATCGAGCGAGCCGCCGGGATTGTTGCGGAGATCGAGAATCAGTCCCTTGAGTCCTCTGGGGATGAGGCTGTCGATCTCGCGGCTCAGCTCACGCGCGGAGCTGTCACTGACGCTCACCAGCGAGACATAGCCGATCCCGTTCTCGAGCATGGTGCCCGGCTGGACCGAACGATTGTGGATCAGCTCGCGCTTGAGGCTGAATGGCAGCGGGGTGGTGAAACCTGGGCGATGGATCTTGAGCGAGACCGTGCTGCCCGGCGTGCCGCGCAGCACCTTGAGCGCGTTCTCCTGCGAGATGCCCTGCGTCGACTTGCCATCGACCTCGATGATCTGATCACCTGCCTCGACTCCGGCCCGCGCGGCGGGGGTCTCGGGGAGCGGAGCGACGATGGTGATCCAGCCGCCGCGGACATCGATCTGCATGCCGAGGCCGCCGTAGTTGCCGGAGATCACTTCAGTGAGCTGGCGGTAGTCCTCGCCTTCCTCGAGCCCGGAATAGGGATCGTTCAATTCTGCGAGGGTGCCCGCGGCCGCCATGTGATAGACGGAGTCCGCCGGAATGGAATCGACGTAGTACTCGGTGACGAACTGGAGCACCCTTCCCAGGAGCTCGGGGCCGGCGATCGTGTTGCTCTTGGCGCTGGCGCCACGCAGCAGCCAGCCACCACTGAAGAACGAAATCGCCGCGACGAACATGATCAGGCCCCAACGCTTCTTCATGACTCCCCCAGAGATTCCCTGCAAGTATGAACGGCGACGACGAGCTCTACCCTACTCGTTTCGCGGCCGAAACGTTTCCGGATCGACTGAACTCAGGCAGCTCCACGCCGCTTCGAGCACCTGCTCGGGTGACGCCGCCGCCTTCAAATGATGCACCCCTGCCCCGGTCGCAGCCAAGTAGGCCGCCGCGACGCGATCGTGGAAGGCGACCCCTTCCTGCTCCATCCGGTCCGCACCCTTGCCCGCCGCGCGCTGCCGTTCCCGCCCGACTTCGGGGGCGAGATCGAGCACCAGCGTGACATCCGGCACCAGTCCCCCGGTGGCACAGCGGTTGACCCAGCGGACGTGCTCCATTGGCAGCCCGCGCCCCGCCCCCTGATAGGCGAACGTCGACAGGTCGTACCGATCGGACAAGACCACCTTTCCCGCCTCGAGCGCCGGCCGGATCACCTTGGTGACGAGGTCGGCCCGTGCGGCCGTCATGTAGAGGAGCTCCATCTCCGGCGTCCATGTGCGGCCAGGGCTGAGCAGCTCCGCCCGCAGCGTCTCGGCGACGGTGGTGCCGCCTGGCTCGCGAACTGTCACCGGATCGAGGCCGTCCTCAAGCATCCGTGACGTGAGTGAGCGGGCCAGGGTGGTCTTCCCGGCGCCCTCGGGTCCCTCAAGCACGAGGAAGAACCCGTGGGTCATCAGAGCGTGATGATGCCGCTGGTGGCGCCGCGTTCCATCCCCTCGCCGATCGCCTGATTGACGCGGGACATCAGCTTGTCAACATTCGCGCGCGCCACCAGATAGGCCTGCCCCACGCTGGAGAGTTCGAACTCCTTGAGCGTGGTCTCGTATTGCTGCGCGGCGGCATCGTCAGGCGTACCGCCCTCTGCGACGAGCTGGTCAAAGTCGCGGGTGAGGCGGGAGATGGTTTCCAACCGCGTCTGGGCCTCGGGATCGTCACGCAGCGCCAGCTCCGCGCGGCGAAGGGTCTGGTATTCGTTGGCCTGCCCGATCAGGCGGCCGAGCTCTTGCGCTTTCTCATCGATCATTCGCTGCTCCTCTGCTGCGCCCGGACGTACCGGGGGCGTCCAAACAGGTCATCGAGCACTTCCACCGCGAGCCAGCCACGCTGCACCGCCAGGCGCGCCGAGAGATCCGCGCGACGCGCGTCCACTTCCAGCACCAGCCATCCTCCGGGTGCCACCAGCCCCATGCCGCCGGCGACGAGTCGTTCGATGGCAGCCATCCCATCTGCTCCGGACCAGAGCGCCAGCGCCGGCTCGAAGTCTCGCACCGAAGCGTCCAGGTCGCGATACTCGGCCTCGGTCAGGTAGGGCGGATTCGACACCAGCAGGTCGAGCCGACGGCCTGCCAGCGGCTCCAGCAGGTCGCCTTCGAGCCAGGTAACCTCGAGGCCGGTCCGTGACGCATTCTCCGCCGCAAGCATCAAGGCGTCCCGGGAAAGGTCGGTACCGAACAGCTGGTCGAAGCGACCTTCCTGACGAAGCGCCAAGGCGATGGCTCCGGTTCCCGTCCCGACGTCGGCCGCCACTCCCCGCTCCATGCATTGTAACGCCACCTCCACCAGCCCCTCCGTCTCGGGGCGCGGAATCAGCGCCCGCGGGTCGGACCGCAGGGTGAGGTGCCGGAAGTCCATCGTGCCGGTGACATACGCCAGTGGCTCGCCACCAAGGCGTCGCTCGACCAGTTGCCGAAATCGCAACGCGGTCTCATCGCTCACCGACATGTCGTCGCCGAGCAGCACCGCGCCGGGTTGACGGCCATCGATCGCCGACCAGAGATGGAGTGCCTCACGCCGCGCATCGCCAATGCCGGCAGCGCCGAGCGCCTCACGCGCCTCGGCGAGCAGGTCACGGAGCGTCGGCATCAGGTCAACTCCGTTCATCTTCCTGCTGTGCCGCCGTGCGCAGGGCGGCGACGATCGGGTCGATCTTGCCGTCCATCACGTCGGCCAGGTTGTGCACCGAGAAGTTCACGCGGTGATCGGTGACCCGGCTCTGCGGGAAGTTGTAGGTGCGGATCTTCCCAGACCGATCGCCGGTGCCGACCATGGCACGTCGAGTGGCCGACCGCGCCGCCTCCTGCGCAGAGATCATCCGATCGAGAATGCGCGCCCGCAGTACTTCCATCCCCTTGAGTTTGTTCTGCAGCTGAGACTTCTGGTCCTGCTGCGACACGACGATGCCGGTCGGCAGGTGGGTGATGCGCACGGCGGAATCGGTGGTGTTGACGCTCTGGCCGCCAGGCCCGGAGGAACGGAAGACGTCGATGCGCAGGTCCTGCGGATCGATTTTCACGTCAACTTCCTCCGCCTCGGGAAGCACCGCCACGGTGGCAGCCGAGGTGTGGATGCGTCCCTGGGTCTCCGTCGCCGGCACGCGCTGCACGCGATGCACGCCACTCTCATGTCGCAGCAAGCCGTAGGCACCGTTGCCCCGAATCGCCACGACGGCCTCCTTGATGCCGCCGAGCGTCCCGTCGTGGATTTCCATGGGCTCCACGTTCAAGCCATGCCGCTCCGCGAAGCGGGTGTACATCCGCAGCAGCTCGGCCGCGAAGAGCCCGGCCTCATCGCCGCCGGTCCCGGCGCGGATTTCCACGATGACGTCGCGCTCGTCGTGAGGATCGCGCGGCAGGAGCAACTCACGCAACTCGGACTGGAGTAAGGCGATTTCGTCGGGGAGGCGGGCGAGATCTTCCTTCGCCATGGCGACCAATTCGGCATCAGCTGCGTTGGCCGCGTCGCGGGCCTCGGCGAGTTCGCGTTCGGCCCGGAACAGCTTTTCGGCCGCGCGCACGATCGGGACAGACCGGGCGTGTTCGCGGCCGAGCGACTTCAGACGGGCAGGATCCTTGGAAAGTGTCGGATCGCCCAGCAGCTGCGTCACCTCCTCCGCCCGCGCGAGCGCCTGGCGGAGTCGGCTGTCCATCGGCTCAGCTCTTGGCGACGGGTTCGACGGCTTCCGTGGCGTACTTGCGGCGGAACCGGTCGATGCGTCCAGCGGTGTCGACAAGCCGCTGCTTGCCAGTGAAGTACGGGTGGCACTGGGCACAGACTTCGACGCTGATCGACCCGACCGTGCTGCGCGTCTCGAAGGTGTTGCCACACTGGCAGTGGGCGGTGATCGTCTGATAGACAGGGTGCAGATTCGGCTTCACAATATCCTCTTCTCGTATGCCGTGGTCCACCAATAGGATCCACGATAGCCTTGCAATATAGGACCAGCGGCCCCACCGTCCAAGCCGGCCCCCCCGATTCGTCTCCAAAGAGCAGTCCCGTTCTCTTCGTTCAGGAGCAGGTATGCCGAAGTTCTTCCAAACCGTTGTGGTCGCTGGACTTGCGTCAATCACACTGGCCGGAAGCCCGGCCACGGCGGCCTCTCAGGCCGTGGTTGGCATCGCCGGGTTCGAGACCGACGGCTCCGTCGGACTTCCCCGAGCGGACTACGACGCCATCGCTCGGGCCCTCTCCGTCATGCTGGGCAACGAGATCAGCAGCCACTCCGACGCCCGGGTGGTGCCTCTGGCGGCGAGCGGCAGCGCCCGGAGGGGCCGGGTGGACATCTCGGCGGCTCGGGCCGCCGCCACCCAGGCCGGCGCCAAGTATCTGGTGGTGGGGACACTGCTCGACCAGTACGGCGACCTCCGTGTCGAAGCGCGGCTGCTGAACGCCGCGACGGGCGATGCCGTCGCGGTGATCCGCGCCGACGCGGGTCACACCAAGCGGGAGCAGCTGGCCGAGTCGGTGAGCGACCTCGCGATTGGGCTGGGCACACGGTCTGAACTCGGAGGTTCGCGGAAGGCCGCTGATCGCGGCACCACACCGGTTGAGGCCATCGTGAGTCTTGGGCAGGGCCTCCGCTATGAGGAGGCGGGCGATCGGGCGAAGGCGGCGGACGCTTACCGCGCCGCCATCAAGCAGGCTCCAACGCTGAGCGAGGCGTCGGCAGCACTCCGGCGGGTCGGCGGATGAAGCGCTGCACCACACCGAGCCCGGTCACCAGCGTCGGCAGCGCCGTGAGCTCGGCAATCGGCTGATTCTGCTGTGCCCCGATCAGCGTCATCACCAGCCCGACCACGACGGAACCGACTACGATCACCGCCGCCCACGCCACGACTCGGTGTGGGCGGCGGTGCATCCCCCGCCCCGCGCCGACGGCCATCAGCAGCGCGAGCGGAGAGAGGTAGAAGAGATTCAGGTTCCACATCGTCGCCACGTGCGCCGAGATGAACCAGAGGAAGCAGAGCGTCAAGCCAGCCACTCCCATCGCCAGCGACCAGAGCATCCCCAGCGCACGTCCCGGTAGACCGGCCGCACCGAGCAGTCGCCCGGTGGCGATCAGCAGCGCCAGGACCGCACTGAGCCCCAGCCAGAGGGCATCCCAGTCCGGTGGCGCCGGCTGCACGTGGAACTCGTTGAACTCCAGAATCCGCCCTTCGGCTTTCACCAGCGGCACCTCGCGTCCGTCGGCGCCCGGCACCCGGATCTCGCGCACCCGTTCCTGGATCTTCTCCGGCAGGAACATTTCGTCCCACTGGTCGAGGTGCCCGTCGACGGGCGTCCCGAGACCGGCATCAATCCCGAAAAAGAGCAGCTTGCTGTTGGCAACGGAGCGCAGCGAATGAAAGCGGAGCGAGCCCTCAGCCGGCTTGCCGACGGTCGCACGATGCAGCGCCCCGGCAATGACGGTGTCGAGCATGTCACGCACGCGCGTCGCGCAGTTGTCACGGTAGTAATCGTAGATGTAGTAGCGATTGGCTTCGAGCGCGTTGGTCGCGAGCCGTTGGGCGAGCTCGGCACGCTGCGCGGGCAAGAGGTCGAGTTCCTGCTGCTGGAGATTCCGGCGGAAGTGGGTGTAGATGTTCAATGTCTGCGGCATGTCGAGCACGCCGAGCCAGTAGCGGGGCCGCCCCATCGCGAAGCGTCCCGCGAAGGCCAGAAAATTCGCCGCGCCCTCACCGGGATCGAAGGTGCCGTAGTTGTAGATCCGGTCCTGCTTGGTGACGCTGTCATGGATCCAGATGGCACTGTGGCCGAAGCGCGCATCGATGTGCTCACCGGGTCCCATGGTCAGCAGGAAGACCTGGAGATTCGTGCCGTCGGGACGCACCGATTGCTGGGCGGCAAGGTGGGGCACAACCAGGAGCAACAGGAGCAGCAGGCGCCGTGCCCCCCCGGTCACAGCGCGACGTCCTTCCCCTGCTCTGCCGAGGCGTAGATCGCCTCCATCACCTTGAGGACGGTCACCTGCTCGGCGAGGTCGGGCGCCTTGACATCGCCGCGCACGACCGCGGCAAAGTGGGCCCACTGCGCTCGGGCACCGAGCGCAAATGGCGTCTCCCGCGAGTGGGCACCCGACTGGGCGACATCCTGCGGCACGCCGTGGAAATCTTTCCAGATCGTCAGCGGGTTGATGCGCGCCGAGCCGCGGGCGCCCCGGATCGCGAGGCCGTAGCGCTCGCCCGGGCCGACGAATCGCCACGACACGTCGAGGTGGATCGCCGCGCCGTTCTCGAGGGCGACCATCGCCGTGCCAGATGGCTCCACGCCCTTCTCTCGGCCGCGTGTCGGGAAGACGGCCGAGGCCCGCGCGGCCGGGGCAAAGCCGGTAAGCCAGAGCGAGAGGTCGAGCATGCCGAGCCCGAGGTCGAGCATTGCTCCGCCGCCGGAGAACTCGCGCTTCTGGCGCCATCCCATCGAGGCACGCCCCGCCCTGGCCATGAACCACCAGGCGCGAATCGATTCAAGATCGCCCAGCTCGCCGTTCTGCACGCAAGCGCGGATCTGCTGCACATCGGGACGGTAGCGATGGTTGGCGCCCACCATCACCACGCGATCGTGGCGCTGCGCCGCTTTGACGAGTTTCGTCGCCCCGGCCGCGGTCATGCCGAGAGGGCGTTCGACGAAGACATGCAGCTTGGAGCTCAATCCCGCCATCACGTGCGACTCGTGCAGGTGACTCGGCGTGCACACCAGCAGCGCGTCGAGCTGCTCAAACTCCACCAGTTCCTGGATGTCTGAGAAGACGTCGGGAATCGCGAAGCGGTCAGCAAGGGCGCGCGCCTTGGCCAGGTCATTGTCGCAGATGCCGACGACCTGGATTTCCTTCAGTCGCTTCAGCGCTGGCAAATGCCCGACCTGGGTCGCCGCCCCGGCGCCCACGATGCCCAGCCGTATCCGTTCGGTCATCACTCACCCTCGTTCGTTCAGAATGCGCGCTGCAGTTCCGTACCCGGAAAGTAGCTGCTCAGGATGTGGGGGTAGATCTCCCCGGCTCGGGACCGTCCGACGGCCCCCCACTGGCACATCCCCACGCCATGGCCGTTGCCGCGCCCATCGATGTCGATCCGCTCGATCTTTCCCCCGGCCCGGGAGAGTCGCACCGTGAAGTCGTTACTCCGCAGGATCCCCCCGCCGGTAGGGGCGAGCACTCGCCGGATGACCTGCCCCCGCAGGGTGGTTCGGGCCGAGCGGCCGGACAACTCCAGCGCCGCGATGCGGCCGCTGGCCGTGCGCGAGAGAACCCGCATCTCGGTGAGGTCGGTGGCCGAGTTCGCCGGCAGGTTGTTGGCCGGGAGGGTCTGTTTGAGGATGGCCGTGAGCTCGGCCCTGGTCCAACTCTCACTCCAGCGAAAGCGGGGCGAGGCGGCGCACCAGGCGATGCCGGCCGGGTCGTGGTCATCAACCGAGCGCAGGTAGGGACGGCTGGCCCCGCTGAAGACGGAGGAGCCATCCTCGGTGCGCCCGGCACAGGTGGAAAAATAGAAGGCATCGATGGGCGCGCCGTTGTAGGTCAGGATCTCGCCACGGGTCGCCTCCACCGCCGCGGTGGCCATCGGATTCTCGTTGGCAATGCCGGCATAGGCCTGATCACTCACGTCGGCCATCAGGTCGAATCCCTGGGCGGCGTAGCGACCGCTGTTGCGAAGCGCATAGGTGCGAGACACCACCGCCTGCGCTTTGAGCGCCTCCTCCTCACCCGGTGCGCGCCGACCCATCTCCGCGCCCACCACCCCAGTGATGTAGGCCTCGAGTCCGATCCGATTGACGACCACGACACCATTCACACCTCGGCGCAGTTCGAGGGTGCCTCGGTAGTCGCGTCCATTCACACGCACCGGCGCCTCGCTGTCGACCGCACTGACCACGAGGAGCCGCCGAACCAGGGTGGGCGAGACATCGATCAGGCCGATCGCATTCGGCCGTGGTCCGACCACCACGGTCGTCTGCGCAGGGAGCTGGTAGATGGGCCCTTCATCCGGATCAATGATGCTGAGGGCGCCCGCGCCGCCGATGGTCACCTTCGGTGCATCGACCACGAGTCCGATGCGAACCTCGGGGCCGGGAGATCGCGCCGCAACGGGCTGCACATCCTGGGGCTGTTCCTGGGGGACACACGATCCGGCACTGAGGGCCACCGCGATCGCGAGCGCCGCCCGGCGGTGTCTGTTCACCCGCGGAAGTTGCCGAACGAAAGCTCCACGTCGAAATCCTGGCTGCGAAGAAACGCCATCACGGCCTGCAGCTCGTCGCGCGAAGGCGAGGTGACGCGGAGCTCGTCGCCCTGGATGGCGGCCTGCACCTTCTTGAAGCCGTTTTCCTTGATGGCCTTCTGGATCTTCTTGGCGGTTTCGGTAGGGATGCCCTGGGCCAGCGTGACCTCGACGTGCACGGAGCTGCCCGCCCCGGGCACGCGATCGCCGATCTTCAGGTTCTTGACCGGTACGCCCCGCTTGATCAGGCGGCCGCGCACCGCTTCAAGCAGCGGTTCCATGCGGAAGTCATCATCGGCGTGGAGCGCGATGGTCCCCTTGGCCCGATCAAAGGCGATCGTGCATCGGGTGCCCTTGAAGTCGTAGCGTTGGGCGATCTCCTTCTCGGCCTGATTGACCGCATTGTCAACTTCCTGCAGGTCGACGCCGGTCGAGATATCGAATGAGGAATTGCTTGCCATGCCCCAATACTATCCGAGAAACGCCGCCAGCGCCTGCGCCTCGCCGGCGTGGCGGAGCCGGACCAGCGCCTTCTCCTTGATCTGTCGCACCCGTTCGCGGGTGATCCCCAGGATCTCGCCGATTTCCTCGAGGGTGAGCGGCTCAGGGGAATCCATGCCGAAATACATCCGGAGGATGCGGACCTCCCGTTCCCGGAGCGACTTGAAGACGGTCTCGATACTCTCGGAAAGCGCATGATCCATGGCCACGGCATCGGAGCCGCGGTCCAGGGCGTCGGGGAGATAGTCGAGCAGGCGATTCTCCTCGCCGGGGGTGAGGGGGGAGTCCAGCGAGAGGTGGACCTGGGAAATCGCCATGGTGTGCTCGATCTCCTCGACCCCAAGGTCCATCCCCTCGGCGATTTCGGTGGCGGTCGGCGCCCGCCCAAGTTCCTGCTGGAGGGCCGCCGCCCGCTTGCTGATCCGGTGGAGCAAGCCGGCGCGATTGAGGGGCACGCGCACGATGCGCGACTGCTCGGCGAGCGCCTGGAGGATCGACTGCCGGATCCACCAGACGGCGTAGGAGATGAACTTGATATTCTTGGTCTCGTCGAACTTATGGGCGGCGCGGATCAGGCCGAGGTTGCCCTCGTTGATCAGGTCGGCGAGCGAGACACCCTGATTCTGGTACTTCTTGGCGACGGAGACCACGAAGCGGAGGTTGCTGCGGACCAGCGTGTCGAGCGCCTCGTCGTCGCCCTGATGGATGCGCTGCGCGAGGCGGACTTCATCTGCCTGCGTGATGAGCGGAAACCGTGCAATGTCGTGCAGGTAGACGTCGAGTGAGCCCTCGTCGGACCCGTTGCCGCGACTACCGATGCCGACTCGCAATGGTCGCATGACACGAACCTCGTGTGTGACGGAACTTCAATTGTGCCGGAGTGTGAAGAAGCGTACCCACACACTGCCAGAATGCGCAAGAAGGTGGACGGAAGTTGGAGAACGGAGAACGGAGAACGGAGATTGGAGGGGACACCCTCCGTCCTCGGTTCTCCGTTCTCTGTTCTCTGTTCTCCTCTCAGACGTCGTACGTATCGATCTGCGCGCGCTGCAGCGATCCGGAGAAGTCGACGTAGCAGACCTTGGTCTCCGAGTAGAAGTCGTAGACTTCCCAGCCGCCCTCGCGGTGTCCGTTGCCGGTCTGCTTCACGCCACCGAACGGCAGGTGCGCCTCGGCACCGATGGTCGGCGCGTTGATGTAGGTGATGCCGTTCTGCAGGTCCTCCATCCCCCGAAACGCCAGGTTCACGTCGCGGGTGTAGAGGGAACTCGACAGGCCGTACTTCACCTCATTGTTGACCTTGACCGCCTGGTCATAGGAGTTGACCTGGATGACGCTGAGGACCGGACCGAAGATCTCCTCCATCGCCAAGCGGGAGCCGGGCTTGACCCCGGTGAAGATGGTGGGACGATAGAAGTAGCCGTTCGCTGTCTTGGCGCCACGCGGGCGCTGACCACCGGTCACGACCTCGGCGCCCTCGCTTCGACCGATCTCGACGTACCGCTCCACTTTCTCGCGCGCCGCTTCGTGGATCAACGGGCCGACTTGGGTGCGGGGCTGGCGTCCATCGCCAAGCACCAGCTTCTCGGTGGCGGCGATCAGCTTGGCCACGAATCGGTCGTGCACCTTGCGGTGAATGATCAGCCGCGAGGTGGCGGTGCAGCGCTGGCCGGTGGTCCCGAAGGCGCCCCAGAGCACGCCGTCGATGGCGAGATCGAGATCGGCATCGTCCATCACGATCATGGCGTTCTTGCCGCCCATCTCGAGCGAGAGCCGCTTGTGCATCCGGCCGCAGACTTCGCCGATGTTCGACCCAGTCTCGGTCGAGCCGGTGAAGGAGATCAGCGGAATGGACGGATGGGCCACCATCGCCTTCCCTACCGTGGCGCCGCCGTGCACGAGCTGGATCGCACTGGGCGGGAGTCCGGCCTCGAGCAGGATCTCCACCAGCAAGTGGCCGGAGTGCGGCACATCCTCCGACGGCTTGAAGATGACGGAGTTGCCGCACAGGATGGCCGGAAACGCCTTCCAAGTCGGAATCGCCATCGGAAAGTTGAACGGCGTGATCAGGCCGGCCACACCGATCGGACGGCGCACGCTCATCGCCCACTTGCGACGCAATTCCGACGGCACCGTCTTGCCGAAGAGTCGACGTCCCTCAGTGGCGGCGTAGTAGGCGGTGTCGATCCCCTCTTGCACATCACCGCGCGTCTCGGCGAGGACCTTGCCCATCTCGCGCGTCATGGCGTTGGCGAGTTCCTCCTTCCGCGCGGTCATCAGGTCACCAACCCGCCGCAGCACCTCGCCACGGAGTGGCGCGGGCGTGCGCGACCAGAGCGCGAAGCCATCACGAGCGGCACGCACCGCATGGGTCAGATCAGCAGCACCCGAGTCGGGAAAGCGACCGATGACGTCCCGCGTGTCGGCGGGATTGTGGTTGGTGAAATACTTGCCGGCCTGGGGGGCAACCCACTGGCCGTCGATGAAATTCTTGAAGGTTTTAGCCATGGATGATTTCGGAGGTCAAGGACAGGTCCAGGTCAGGGCAGTGGCCGCGTAGCCAATGCGCGGGAGAATTTCAGCCGCCGCGAGCGCGAGGCCCGCGAACAGCACGAGGAGACCCACCATGTGCGCAATGCCGCGTCGGTGAGTCCAGGAATGACGCATGGTATAGACGCCCATGCCGATGATGGCCGAGACGCCGGCGAGGTAGGTGTACAGAGTCGTGCCGCAGGCCTTGTTGTAGGGCCAGTACGCCAGCGCCGCAGCACCGAGCAGGCCAAGCAACGCGCGCAACCAGATGCCGATCGTGTCGCGCGGACGAGTGGCGACGGCCCCCGCGCCCGCTGACGCGCGCGGCGCCGGTGCCGACTGCCCGGGCGCACCAGCCGTCCTGGCGGGTACACTCGACGGTGCCCCGGTCCGGTCGGCCGTCATGAGCTTGTCGATCTTGTCGAGCTCTTTGTCCCAATTGCGCGGGTCCGTCACGATGGAATCCTCCCGAGGTCGAACTTTTCCATCTTGTTGTAGAGGGTCGAGCGCCGCAGTCCGAGACTGCGGGCGACCTCCGAGACGTTCCAATGGTACTCGCGCAGGGTCGCGAGGATATAGGCGCGCTCCGAGTCGTCCCGAAACTCGGCGAGGGTCCGGCCGCGCACACTGGCGGCGAACTCCACCGGATCGAGCGCCGAGCCGGTTTCTGCGGGAAGCACTGCCCGAATATCCTCCACGGTGACTTCGAGCCCCGAGGAGAGGATCAGCAGCCGCTCGACGGCGTTCCGGAGCTCCCGCACATTGCCCGGCCACTGCCGGCGCTGGAGCAGCGTGAGTGCTTCCGCGGAGAACAGCTTGGGTGTCATGCCGGGACCGGTGCCGAGGGAGTGGACGAAGTGTTCCACCAGGGCGGGAATGTCGCCCCGCCGGGTCCGCAGCGGCGGCACATGGATGGGCATCACGTTGAGCCGGAAGTAGAGATCTTCGCGGAACCGCCCCGCCTCGATTTCATCGGCGAGGTCGCGGTTGGTGGCGGCAATCACGCGGACATCCACGATGATCGGCTTGTTGTCGCCGACCCGGAGAATCACTCCTTCCTGCAGGGCACGGAGAATCTTCGCCTGGGCGGCCAGTGCCAGGTCGCCAATCTCGTCGAGAAAGAGCGTCCCGCGATCGGCCGCCTCGAACTTGCCGGAGGTGTCCGCCGTCGCTCCGGTGAAGGCGCCCTTGGTGTGTCCGAAGAGTTCGCTCTCGACCAGCTCGCTCGGAATCGCCGCGCAATTGACCTCGACGAAGGGCCGGGCCTTGCGGATTGAGGCCTCATGGATCGCGCGCGCGACGAGTTCCTTGCCGCTGCCATTCTCGCCGGTGATGAGCACTCGGGCATTGGTCGGACCGACCCGCCCCACCAGCTCGCGGATCTTGGCGAGTCCTGCACTCTCCCCGACCATCGCGAAGCGCGAGTCGGTGGCCTTGGCCAGTCCCTCGCGCAGCCGGGCATTTTCGCCAGCGAGCTCCCGGTGTTCGAGGGCTCGTTTGATGGTGAGCAGCAAACGATCGGAGTCGAGCGGCTTCTCCAGAAAGTCGAACGCCCCGTCCTTCACTGACTGCACCGCCGTGGCGATGCTGCTGTGCCCCGAGATCATCACGACGCGGGCACCGGGATCCTGTTGCCGCAACTGGTGCAGCGTTTCGATGCCGTCGATGCCCCGCATCTTCACATCGAGCAGGACGAGATCGAACGGCCGCGTGCGGAACAGCGTCAGCGCCTCCCCGCCCGACCCCGCCGTCACCACGTCGTAGCCTTCGTATCCGAGCACCTGGGCCAGGACATCGCGAATCGAGCGTTCGTCGTCCACCACGAGCAGGTGGCCCTTCACGGCCGTCCGCCATTGCGATAGATCGTCACGCCAGTGGTCCGGACCCGGAAGCCGGAGATCGTTGACGGCAAGAGAATTTCCAAGCGACCATCGTCGGCCCGACCGGTGACCTTCCCGACCATCCGCGCCACCAGCTCGCTCGGCACCGGCAGCCCGCGCACCAGCACGCGGGTGAGGGCGAGCTCCGCGACACCAGAGCGAACCGGCGTGAGCGTCCCGCTGGCGATGACTTCCTCGAGGGAATCCGGGGTGACCGGGAGATAGTCGAGCAGTCGCTTCGGCAGCTTGGCGGTGCGCACCAGGGTCCGCATGCGGATGGTGCGGTCGCCAAGTTCGACCGAGATCGAATCGAGCGCGCCGGTGGGAAGGAATCGTGCGCCGGATGCAATCAGGGAGGCCATCTCATCGGGGGAGAGGAGCACGGAGTCGGGGTGAAAGCGCAGCAGGGAGTCGCCCTTCTGCATTGCCGAGTGCATGGCTCCATCGGAGGGGTGCCCGATCCGGGCTGCTTGACTCGCCGGATTGAGGCGACCACGCAGCCACCGCGTGAGTTCGTCGCGGTAGAGCCAACCCGCTGCGACCAGCAGCAGGAGGAGAATCGCCAAGACCAGCCGACCGAGGCAGCGCATCGATCAAAACGTAACGGGGGGCGGCCTCTATCGCCCCTGCGGCGACGTGATTAGCGTCGAGCCATGGCAGAGACGGACTGGATCGAGGTGACCCCCGCCCTGCGCGTGCCGCGCAGCGAACTCGCGTTCCGGGCCACCCGCAGCGGGGGTCCCGGCGGGCAGCACGTCAACACCTCCTCCACGCGCATTGAATTGACGTGGGATCTTGCCGGCTCGCTTTCGCTGCCGGAAGAGACCCGTGCGTGGCTATTGCAGCGGCTCGCACCGCGGCTCGACAGCAGTGGCCAGTTGCGCATCGTCGCCCAGGAAGAACGCAGCCAGTTGCGGAATCGGGAGGCGGCGCTCGAACGTTTTCGGGCGATCGTTGCCAAGGCGATGGTGGTCCCCCGGACTCGACGCGCCACCAAGCCGAGCAAGGCCGCGAAGCGGGCCCGCCTGGACGACAAGAAGCGGCGCGGCGCCATCAAGCGGGAGCGGCGCCGCCGCGACGACGACTAGCGGCTCGCGCGCCGACACGCACGGCCGCATATTCCGGCAGCCCTTCTGGAGCCCTGCATGCCCCGTGGTCGCTTTCTGCCATTCCTGCTCGTCACCGCGCTCGTGCCCGCTCTGGCTACGGCACAACTCCCCGCCACCTCCAGCATCGCCTCGGGCAGCTGGCGAGGCTGGATACTCAGCGAAGATGTCGACAGCGTGCAGGCGACTTGGATCGTCCAGCAGAAGGGGAAGGACATCACCATCACCCTGCGCTCGCCCAACAACCCCGACTACGGCATGAGCGACGTGAAGCTGAAGGACGACGTGCTGACCTTTTCGTGGGCCATGGGTCAAGGGAGCGTCTTGGTCTGCCGACTCTCGCGGCGGGGGAGCCCGAAGTTCGATGGCACCTGTCAGGATGCTCGTCTCGACAGCCAGGGCGGTCGGAACAAGGTCTTCGTGACCATGACGCCACCGCGCATCACCGGACGCAGCGCCCGGAGCGACTCGAGCTCCGGCTGAGGCGGCTCACGGCCGCATCGCGAACCGTACCACCTGCTCGACCAGTTGCCGGACCGGCCGCCCCCGCACCCGCGCAGGACGAAATCGCATGGTCGCTACCGCCTCAGTGGCCGAGCCTGTGAACGACTCGCCCGACGACTCCACCACAACCACCGATCCCGCCTCGACCCGCCCGAGGGTGTCCACCACATAGCGCACCCGAACCACGCCGGAGCGCCCCAGGGCGCGCATCGTCGGAGGGTAGTTCGGCGTGACGGCGCGGGTCAGCTCCGCCGGTACATCCACCTCGCCAACCTGATAGCTCCCGGAGCCCGGCTCGGTGTTCTCGACGCCGACGTGTGTTCCCGGGATCGGTCCTGACGAGGAACGGCTCGTGCCGATGGTCGCACTCGGCGGATCGATCGCGAGCGAAGGCAGGGTGATCGGGGTGAAGACCGGGGCCGTGAGAGGGCGTGGAGGCGTGGCCTCCGGAGCGGAGATCCCACGGGAGCTGGTTGCCCGGGACGGCGTCGGTATCATGGGCTGGTGCTGCGCGATGAATAGCGGCAGCGGATCGCGGGCCGCGACCGGGAGATCAATGGCGAGGACTTGGCGCGTCGCCACCACGCCGAAGACGACCAGTGCCGCATGCAAGAAGGTGGCCGCCAATGGCACGGCAGGATGAGCGGGAGCGGGGCGCGTGGAGGCCGGCAGGACAGCGAACATGGGGAGCTCCGTGAAGAGGTCCCCTCACGATACGATCACGCCGCTCCGAGGGTATGGCAAGAGTACGGCGTGGAGATGACAAATCCCCCACGCCGACATGACAGATCGATTCCGGCACCAGCCGGGCGTGGTTCAGGCGCTGGCGGTCTCGCCGAGGAGGTAGTCGATGACGTCACCGGCAGCATAGGACGTCCGTCCCTGCAGGAAGCGGCCGATCTGCATCAGGTCATCGCCACTGGTGAGCAGCGGTGGCTCGACGGTGCCGTCGTCGTGTTCCTGTGCCAAGCCGATGTTGGACATCAGCGCGTTGCAGAGACACTGACGGCCAACCGTCTCCTCGATGGTGCCGCCCTTTTTGAGGAAGGCATCGATCGGCTCGCTCGGGCAGCGATAGTTGATCCGACCGCTTTCCGGATCGCGGAAGGCGGTGCGCAGGTAGCCCAAGTCGCAGAGCCGTTCGCGCTTGGGCATGCCGCCATTGGGACCCTTCCACGTCACCACCTTGAAGGGGTAGCCGGTCGGCGAGGCGCGCGGATCGGTGGTGACATCGACGTTGCCCTGATTGGCGCTCTCAAGCACCTCGCGCTTGAGCGCGGCGGTGAAGCCCGACTCGTTGCTGTAGGCGAAGAGGGTGCCAACCTGGATGCCGGCCGCACCATCACGGCGCGCCTCCTTCAGTCGCTCCGGTGAGCCGAGTCCACCGGCAAGCCAGAACGGGAGACCAAGTTCGGCGAGCTGGTGGAGGTCGACGATGTCGCGCTCGCCGTAGACCGGCTCTCCGCGCGCGTTGAAGGTCGCCGGACCACGCGGCGGTGCATTGTGCCCACCCGCCGTCCACCCCTCGACCACGAAGCCATCGATGCCGACGGTCTTGCGGGCGAGCATGGTGGCGAGTGAGTTGCTGGCGACGATCGGCAGGAACTTCGGCACCCGCACCGGCTCGGGCATGGTGATGTAGTACTGCGACGGATCGAAGGTGATGTGCTCCACCACATCCCGCGCAGTCTCCTCCACATCGAAGCGCAGCGAGGCAGGCTGGTGATCGGCCAAGTTGCGAAGCACGGTGGGGATCTCGCGCGGAATACCGGCGCCCATGAGGACGACATCGACACCGGCGAGCAGCGCGCCGTAGAGTGCGGCCATGTTGGGTCGCTGGATCTTGGTCAGCAGGTTGATACCGACCTGACCCTGGTGGCCTTCCTTCGCGAGATAGACTTCCACGAACGAGGCCATCATGGTGATCGCCTCGCGGGCCCGGCTGACCACCTGCCGATACATCGGCAGCAGCGCGTAGGGCGTCCCCGGTTCGCGCCCTTCTGGGCGGAAGAACCGCTTCAGGGCATCCTCGGCAATCCCGGGAATGGGGAACGCCGCCATCGCCCGCCGGATATGCCCGCCCAGATCGCCGTCCTGAAGCCGACGCACCAGAACGGAATCGATGCAGGTGCCGGACACCACGCCAAGCTGGCCCCGGGTGGACACAGCCCGGGCCAACCGCCAATCCGAGACGGCGATACCCATGCCCCCCTGAATGATCAGGGGGAGTTCCCACCCCGGCAGCGCCATCGCGGTCATCGAGCCGTCCTTCCCATTGGATTTCGCGTGAAGCGTGGCGGCACCCAACCGCCACTGGTCCAAGCTGGTCAATCTAGCCAGTGGAGGCCCGGAATGCCCGCACCTGGGCCCCGGTCAGCCCAGCATGTCGGCTTGCAAGACCCCAGGGGGTGGTGTAGATTGAGCCCATGCTTACCACCTCACACCGCCATCATCACCATCACCACGGAGTCCCCGGGGCGGTCTGATGTTGCGGAGCGAGTAGTTCAGTTCGCCAAACCAACAACGCCGGCCCCTCTGGGTCGGCGTTTTGACTTTCCGGAGTCCGACGCCGCCCGGCAGGGCCGCAGAGGACGACATGACACCACAGGATGAGCCCACCACCCTTCGCCTTGCCCTGCCCAAGGGGCGCATGCAGGCGGAACTGTTCACGCTGCTCGACGCGGCCGGATTGAAGGTTCGCGCCGGCAGTCGGGAATACCGACCGACGATCGCCGGTGGCTACAACGTCAAGATCCTCAAGCCCCAGAACATCATCGAGATGGTCGCCGCGGGTTCTCGCGATGCCGGCTTCGCCGGGGCCGACTGGGTCGCGGAGCTCGGGGCAGATCTCGTCGAGGTCCTCGACACCGGACTCGACCCGGTCTCGCTGGTGGCCGCTGCTCCGGACGCCCTGCTCACCGGCGGCCAACTGCGACGGCGCGATGGCCTGGTTGTCGCCTCGGAGTATCCCAACCTCACCCGGCAATGGATCGCCCGGCTGGGACTCGACGCCACTTTCGTGCGCTCCTACGGTGCCACCGAAGTCTTTCCACCCGACGACGCCGACTTGATCGTCGACAATACCGCCACGGGTGCGACGCTCGCCGCCAACGGGCTGTCGATCTTCGACACCCTGATGACCTCTTCCACTCGGCTCTTTGTCAATCGCCGGATTCTCGACCAACCCGCACGTCGCGCCGCGGTCGAGGATCTGGCCATGCTGGTCGGGTCCGTCCTCGAGGCCCGCCGGCGCGTCATGCTGGAAGTGAATGTGACGCCGGACCGGCTTGAGGCGGTCTGTGCCGTGCTGCCCTGCATGCGCGAACCGACCATCGCCATGCTCCACGGTGATGCTGGCTTCGCGATCAAGTCGGCGGTGTTGCGCGCCGACCTGCCGCGCATTGTCCCGCTGGTGAAGGCAAGCGGTGGCACGGACCTGATTGTCAGCGCCTTGACGCAGATCGTGCCATGACTGGTATCGCAACGGTCACCTCGGGCCCACGGCCATCCGTCGCAGCCACGGCCGTCACGGCGTACCGCGCTCCCCGGCCTGGAGGGCAGATCACGCTCGATCTCGCCAACACGGCGATGTCACCCTACCCCGACAGCCGGGCCCTCGCCGCCCGTTTGGCGCAGATGGTTGGCGTGTCGGACACGCAGATCCTCGTCACCGCCGGCGCCGACGAGGCGCTCGAGCGGGCGTTCCGCGCCGTGCTCAGTCGCGGCGACGAGGTGATCCTCACGTCACCCACCTTCGAGATGCTGCCACGCTACGCTCGGCTCGTGGGCGCCACCATCCGGGAGGTAGCGTGGACGACAGGTGCGCTGCCCGTCGAGAAGCTGCTCCGAGAGGTGAACGACAACACCCGGTTGATCGTCATCGTTTCGCCCAACAATCCCACCGGTGCCGTCGCATCGCTCGACGCGTTGCGGGAGATCGCCCGCTCCGCTCCCGATGCGCTGCTCGTGGTGGATCTCGCCTACGTGGAATTCGCCGAGGCTGACCCCACCGTCGCACTGCTCGCCGAACCGGGAATCGTGGTCACCCGCACCTTCTCCAAGGCGTGGGGACTTCCTGGCATCCGGGTCGGCTGGGCTGCCGGGCCGCCCGACGTGATCGAATGGATGCGCCGCGTGGGTAATCCCTACCCGATCGCGGCCGAGTCGCTTGCCCGCGCCCTGGCGGCAGTGAAAGACGATCCCGCCGGGCGGGCGGCGACTCGCGAGGCGATCATCGCAAACCGCGTTCGCCTCACCGCGCTCCTTGTAGAGCTGGCACTCGAGCCCCTGCCCAGCGAGGCCAATTTTGTCTGTATCCGACCACCGCGCGCAGCGTGGCTGCGCGACGCCCTCGCCGGCATGGGGGTCTCCGTTCGCCTCCTCGCCGATGCGGAGGACAACTGGGTACGCATCACCTGTCCTGTAACCGATAAAACATGGTTCCAACTTGAGGCGGCGCTTCGGACGGTCCTGTCGCCCCAGACGCTCCTGTTCGACATGGACGGCGTCCTGGCGGATGTCACCACCTCATACCGGCAGGCGATCATCGAGACCGCCGCCAGCTTTGGCGTGACCCTCCTCCCCTCCGACATCGCCGCAGCAAAAGCCGCCGGCCACGCCAACGACGATTGGCAACTCACCACCGATCTACTGAAGGCCCGCGGCACCGAGGTTCCCCTCGCAACGGTGAAGTGCCGCTTCGAATCGATCTACCAGGGCGAACCAGGCCGCCCGGGGCTTCGAGAGTCCGAGACGCTGCTGGTGAGCCAAGAGCTGCTCGAGCATCTGGCGTCGCGATTCCCGCTCGGCATCGTGACGGGCCGGCCCAGGGCCGACGCCGAGCGATTCCTCGAGCGGTTCGGCCTGACGGAATGCTTCTCGACCTGTGTCACCCGCGATGATGGCCCGCTCAAACCCGATCCATTCCCCGTGGGGGAGGCGATGCGGCGCCTCGACGTCTCGCGCGCGTGGATGATCGGCGACACGCCCGACGACGTGCAGGCCGCGCGCGCGGCCGGAGCTCTCCCGGTCGGCGTACTGCCACCGCAGTCCACGGGAGAGCTGCTCGACACGACGTTGCGCGCCGCCGGCGCCGCGTGGGTTCTGCCATCCACCAATCTTCTCGAAGAGGTCCTGCCATGATGCCGCGTACCGCCACCATCACGCGGCGCACGCGTGAGACCACCGTCGAAGCGACCCTCATGCTTGATGGCACCGGCACCGCCGAGATCACCACCGGCATCGGCTTCCTGGACCACCTGCTCACGGCGCTCACGCTGCACGCCGGGTTCGATCTCTCCCTGCGCGCCACCGGCGACCTCCAGGTGGACGACCATCACACGGCAGAGGACTGCGCCCTGGTGCTCGGTGCAGCGCTCGATGAGGCACTGGGTGATCGTCGCAGCCTGACCCGATTCGGCTCGGCCTACGCGCCGCTCGATGAGGCGCTCGCCCGTGCGGTGGTCGATTTCTCGGGGCGTCCCTTCGCGCGGATCGAACTCAGTCTCGAACGGGAACGACTCGGTGCCCTCTCGTGTGAGAACATCCCGCATGTGCTGCGTTCGCTGGCGACCGCGGCCCGGATGACACTTCACGTGGATGTGCTCACAGGGGAGAACGACCATCACCGGGCAGAGGCGGCGTTCAAGGCGGTGGCGCTCGCACTCCGCGTCGCCGTGCGGCGCACCGAGAGCGGCGACATCCCCAGCACCAAGGGGGCGCTGTGACGCCGGCCGCCGACGTGAGCATCGTCTCGACCGGCACCGCCAATCTTGCATCGGTGGTGGCGGCGTTCGGTCGGATCGGATTGCGCGCGGTCATCGCGCGGACGCCTGACGATGTCCGACGTGCCCGCCGGGTGGTGCTTCCGGGTGTCGGTGCCTTTGGCGCTGCGCGCGAGCAGCTGCGGCAGTCCGGCATGGACACCGTGCTCCTGGAACGGCTGCAGGCGAAGGAGCCGATGTTGATGATCTGCCTCGGCATGCAGCTGCTGGCGCGCACCAGCGAAGAATCCGGTCTCGTGGGGGGGTTCGGCGTGATCCCGAATGTCGTTCGGAAACTTCCGGCGGGTGTGCGGCTCCCCCAGATCGGCTGGAATCGCGTGGAGCCCGCCGAGGGAATGCAGTTCGTGCAACCCGGCTACGCCTACTTCGCCAACTCCTACTGCTTCACCGAGGGGGCGGCTTCATGGTTGGCGGCCTCAAGCGAGCATGGTCGACCCTTCATCGCGGCGTTCGAACGTGGGACACAACTGGCCTGCCAGTTTCACCCGGAGCTCTCCGGCGCGTGGGGAGAGGGTCTGCTGGCACGATGGAGCGCGGCATGCTGACTCGGCGCATCATTCCCTGCCTCGACACCCGCGATGGTCGGGTCGTGAAGGGTCGCCAGTTCCGCGACCTGCGCGATGCTGGCTCGCCGGGTGGGCTCGCCGCCGCCTATGACCTTTCGGGCGCCGATGAGCTCGTGCTGCTCGATGTCTCGGCCACCCCGGACGGGCGCGCCCACGCGCTGGACACCGTGCGCGAGGTGCGCGCCACGCTCCGCATTCCGCTCACGGTGGGTGGTGGCGTGCGCAGCATCGCCGACGCCGAGGCGTTGCTGAATGCCGGCGCCGACAAGGTGGGTGTGAACACCGCCGCAATCGAGCGTCCAGATCTGGTCACGGAACTCGCCACGCGGTTCGGACGGCAATGCGTGACCGTCGCCATCGACGCGGCTCGGGATGGTGATAGGGCGTGGCGGGTCTTCTCCCACTCCGGAGCGAACGCCACGGCTCGCGACGCCGTCGAGTGGGCGATGGAAGTGGAGCAGCGCGGGGCGGGAGAGATCCTGCTCACCAGCATTGATCGCGACGGCACGCGGAGTGGCTTCGATCTGGAACTGGTGGCTGCCGTGAGCGAGCGCATCCGCCTGCCCGTCATCGCCTCCGGTGGGGCCCGCACGGCGGAAGATTTCTTTGACGCCATCGCGGCCGGCGCGGACGCGGTGCTGGCCGCTTCGATGTTTCACGACGGGGACACGACGGTTTCGGAAGTCAAACAGTATCTGGCCTCACGCGGAGTGGAGATTCGGCCATGATCATTCCATCAGTCGATGTTGCGAAGGGACGGACCGTCCAACTCGTGGGTGGTCGCGATCTTGCGCTCGAGGCTGGCGCGCCGGTGGATTGGCTCGAGCGATTCACCATCGCCGGCGAAGTGGCACTGATCGACCTCGACGCTGCACTGGGCGAGGGCGATCAACGCGCGCTCCTCGCCCCGCTCTGCCGGCGGTTTCCGGTGCGCGTCGGCGGCGGCATTCGCGATCTCGACCGTGCCCGCTTCTGGCTCGATGCGGGCGCCGCGAAGATCATCATCGGGACCGCCGCAACGCCCGACTTCCTTTGCGCCCTCCCCCGCGAGCGCACGATCGCTGCGCTCGATGCGATCGACGGCGAGGTGGTGACGCACGGTTGGCGCACGCGGACCGGGAGTAGTGTGCTCGACCGGATCGTGGAACTGCGTGACGTGGTGGGCGGCTTCCTGCTCACCTTTGTCGAGCGGGAAGGGCGGATGGCTGGCATCGATCTGCCCGCGGTAAAGCAGATGGTAGCCGCAACAGGTAACGTGCGGATCACCGTCGCCGGTGGTGTCACCACTGCCCAAGATATCGCGGCACTCGACGCCCTCGGCGTCGATGCCCAAGTGGGGATGGCACTCTATACCGGTCACCTTTCACTGGCCGATGCGGTGGCCGCCCCGCTGATCACCGATCGTGCCGACGGACTCTTCGCGACGGTGGTGGTCGATGAGCGGGGGACCGCGCTGGGCCTGGCATGGTCAAGCCGCGAGAGCCTGGCGCAGGCGATCGAAACGCGACGCGGGATTTACCACTCGCGTCGGAGGGGAGTGTGGGAGAAGGGCGCCACCTCGGGTGCCACGCAACAATTGCTGCGCGTCGACCTCGACTGCGATCGCGATGCCATCCGCTTCACGGTGCGTCAGGCCGATCCGGGCTTCTGTCACACCGGCTCACTCACCTGCTGGAATGACGCCCCAGGCTTGACCGGCCTGGAATCGACCCTGCGCGCACGCCGACAGAAAGCGGTCGCCGGCTCCTACACGCAGCGACTGTGGGAGACTCCGTCGCTCCTTGCCAGCAAGCTGGTCGAGGAAGCAGGTGAACTCGCGGCGACGACGACTGCCGAAGCGGCGGTCGCGGAAGCGGCCGACGTGCTCTACTTCACCATGGTGAAGCTGGCGGCGCACGGCTGCACACTGGCCGATGTGGAACACGAGCTCGATACGCGCACCACGCGAGTGACCCGACGCCCTGGTGATGCCAAGCCCGCCGCAACGCCCGCGCCGGTTGCCTTCGACGCGCTGCGTCGGGTTCGGTCGGACGCGCTGCCACCGCGGGCGCCGAGCGCGATTGACGCGGCCACTCTTGAAGGCGCATCGGCTATCGTGGCCGCGGTACGCAAGGGCGGCGATCGCGAGCTTGAACGCTTCGCGAGAAAATTCGACGGTTGGGACGGCCAACGCCCCCTGATCGTCGACGCGGCAGCGCTTCGAGCGGCTGTCGATGCGATTGATGAGGAGACGCGACGCGCGCTGACCGGCATGGCAGCGCGGATCGAATCCTTCGCACTGGCCCAGCGTCGCACGTTGACAGAACTTGATGTCGCCGTGCCGGGGGGACGGGCGGGTCACTCGATCGTTCCGATGATGCGGGCCGGCTGCTATGCACCGGCTGGCCGCTTTCCCCTCCCTTCCTCGGTGATGATGACCGTCGTCACCGCCAGGGCGGCCGGGGTGCGAGACATCACCTTGGCCACGCCGAGCGGCTCTCCGATCATGCTGGCCGCGGCAGCCATCGCCGGTGCGGATCGCGTGATCACAGTCGGTGGCGCTCAGGCCATCGCCGCCCTCGCCTACGGTACCGAGAGCCTCGCGGCCTGTGATGTGGTGGTCGGTCCCGGCAATCGCTGGGTGACCGCCGCCAAGCAGGTCGTGGCCGGCGATATTGCGATTGACTTCCTCGCCGGCCCGTCGGAGCTGGTCGTCATGGCCGACGCCGAGTCGGACCCGGCGCGCATCGCGGCGGATCTGCTGGCGCAGGCGGAACATGATCCGGACGCACTTCCCATCCTGGTCTCTCTCGATGCGGCACTCGTGGACCGGGTGGACGTCGAGCTCATTCGCCAGTTGGCCACCCTCCCGACCGCCGAAACGGCACGCGCGGCCCTCGCCAACGGCTATGCCGTGCTGTGCGATTCGGTCGACGATGCCATCGCGGTGATCGATGCCATCGGCCCGGAGCACCTGGAGCTGACCACGCCCGGCGCGGTGCAAGTCGCCGAGCGTATTGGGAATGCCGGTGGCCTGTTCATCGGCGCCGGCGCCGCGGAGGTGTTTGGCGACTACGGCGTCGGGCCGAATCACGTCCTGCCGACGGGCGGTGCGGCCCGATTCACTGGCGGGCTCTCCGTGCTGACCTTCCTCAGGGTGCGCACCTGGCTGGCAAGTGACGCGCCGAGTGCGATCGCCCGGGAGACGGCACTGCTCGCGCGATTGGAGGGACTGGAGGCGCACGCCCGTGCAGCGGAAATGCGAGCGCACTGATCGGATTGCACTCGTTCTCGACTCTTGGAGCGGCTTCCATCCAAAGGACCACCGCGCGGTCAGGAAAACCCTGATACGCGGTGGGTGTTCCCTCGCTTACCCCTGATTCCCTCCCGAATAGACTCCAAGGGTCGCTGAAGCGCTCCCCGCGAAGCTGTCACCGGTGCTGGTGATGCCGCGCCACGGAGCGACTCCAGGCGGCACCGCACCCTTGCCGCGGCGCCAACGCCGGAGGCAGTCGATCATGCTGACACCCACCACCCATCCGTGGACCGAAGGTGATACCCTCGGCCAGCATCTCGAGGAACGCGGCTACAGCCGTCGCGATTTCGTGGAGTTCTGTGGGTCGCTCTGCGTGGTCCTTGGCCTCGGCCGCGAGGCGACCCCCAAGATGGTCGAGGCACTGAAGGCGCAGCGACGCCCCAGCGTCATCTGGATTCAGCTGCAGGAGTGCACCGGCTGCGTGGAGAGCGTGATCCGCACCTCCGAGCCCAGCATCGGCAACCTCATCCTCGACATGATCTCGCTCGACTACTCGCATACGCTGATGGCGGCGTCGGGGACGGCGGCCGAGGCGGCGCTGCAGTCGGCGATGAAGGAGAACAACGGCAAGTACCTGCTGTTGGTCACCGGCTCGGTGCCGCTCGCGGAGAACGGGATCTATCTCACCATCGGCGGTCGCTCGGCCAAGACCATCCTGGAGGAGGCCGCCAAGGGGGCCACGGCGATCATCGCCCTAGGTGCCTGTGCCCACTGGGGCAACATTCAGGCGGCCCGGCCGAATCCCACTGGTGCGGTGGGTGTGCAGGACATCATCAAGGACAAGCCGGTGGTCAACATCGCGGGCTGCCCGCCGATC